>CAYWKR010000191.1:0-4922 GCA_964458785.1 uncultured Bifidobacterium sp.
CGATCTGGAAACTGAAACCGGAAGGGTGATGCATAATTTACATGCTATTCTTCAGGCAGCGGGTCTGGACTTTGAACATGTTATAAAAACCGGAATCTTCCTGAGCGATATGAAGCATTTTCAAACGGTGAATGCCATCTATGCCAGTTATTTTAAAAGTCATTTCCCTGCCCGGGAAACGGTTCAGGTGGCCGGATTACCCAGGGGGGTTAATGTTGAAATTTCTATGATTGCCTGTAAAAACTAAAATCCATTTTTATTTATGAGTGAAATGACCCAGATTCCAGATGATGTATTTGCCGAACCAGCTTCCGAGTCCCGTCTTCCGGCTTTGCTGAATGTTTTAACAATTCTTACCCTGATTGGTTCTTCTATCGGCGCCATTTCGTCGGTATACAGCTACTTCACCACCTGTTCCACCCTTGAAAAAATGCAATCGAAAGAAATGCCCGAACTGGGTGGCATGCTGGGAAAAATGCTGGAAGGTGCGATGGAATTAATGGAAAAGCAATGTGAAAACCGCCTTGTTATTCTGGTAGCTTCTCTGGCATCCATTGCCCTCTGCTTTGCCGGTGCTTTAATGATGCGAAAATTACAGAAACAGGGCTTCATTGTTTACTTTTTTGGCGAATGGATCGGACCCATTTCCATGGGGGTGATTCTCGGATCCTCTTCGTTTGGCGGCCCCATGATGCTTCTTGGTTGGATAGTGCCCGTGGTGATGGTTATTCTGTATGCTACACAACGAAAATACCTGACCCGCTAACTTCGGGTCAATAGCCTGGCCAGGGCAGCATTCGCCTGATTCCAACTGTATTTTTCCTCAACAAATTTTCGGGCCTGTTGTCCGGTGTTCATCCGGCCTTCTGTATCCTGAAGTAAACCCACAATGGCTTCCACAAACTCATCCGGTGAACTGGCAATGAACAAATCTGTTTTTTCACGTGCCTGAAGGGATGCATTGACAATGGGTGTGGTAATACAAGTCATACCCATACTCATGGCTTCCAGTAATTTATTTTGCAAACCGGCTCCGCTGAACAGGGGCGCTACAAAAAGTTTACCAGCATCATACACATCCCTGATGTCATCTACCCAGTCGCTTACCACAAGATGTTCGTCGCCATAGTCTTTTAATGCAGAACCTCCACTACCGGCAATAATGATTCGTATACCCGGAATCCGATGGACAAGAATAGGTTTTAACTGTTTGATTAAATACAATGCGGCTTCGCGATTAGGGATATAATTCAGGTTTCCGCAAAAAACCACATCATACACTTTGGCACAGTGTCGCGTTGTGAAAAACGACGTTTCCACTCCATTGGGAATTACCACCACCGACTGTCCTTTTTCTCCCAGAGCTTCCTTATCAAATGCAGATATGATGGTAGCCGCATCAAAACGACTGATCAGATGTTCTTCAAACTGTCTCATAGATCTGGCCTCGCGGCGATAAAACCATTTTCTGAAACCATACATCCCTTCCTGCATACGCTGATAGTTCAGTGAAAAGGCGTCCTGTAAATCGATTACCTTATAAAAGGGCTGATGAAGACCATATAATCCGGTTCTGGAGAGTTGACAATACACTACATCCGGGTTTAGTTTTTCTATCCGGGTTTTTATTTTCCGGTCTATATAGGGAGAATAAAAATAACCACATTGTACCGGCCACCCTTTCAGGTACGCTCGCACCAACTCAATAGCCTGCCGGATCCGATTCAACCGGTACACATACAATTCGGTACAAATCGCTTCTATTTCCTGTATAACTTCGCTGGCCATTTCGCCTTCATACAATGCATGCACATAAAGATCATGATACTGACTCAGGTATTTCAACTGATGAAAGGCACGCAACCGGTCTCCCTTATCGAGCGGATAGGGGAATCGGGATAAGATTACAGCTATTTTTTTGCGTACCGGATTCATGTTACCAACCTGTTTCTAAATCCGCAATCCAGCGGGTATATAATTTCCGGGTGCAGAACGTTTCGTTTACATAAGTCCGGCCCCGTAACCCCATTGCAATGGCTTCTTCCCGGTGAGTCATTAACCAGCTGAATTGTTCGCAAAACGTTTCCGGTTGTTCCGCTAACAGCAAATGTTCCTGATGTTGTACCCCCAGACCTTCAGCACCCAATGGCGTAGATACAATCACCTTTCCTCTGGCCATAGCCTCCAGAATTTTAATCCGGACACCGGCACCTGATTGCAGAGGAACCACCATAATATTGTGCTGATGATAAAAAGAATTTAAATCGTCGATTTCACCCGGCACTTCAATGTTTTTTTCCTTATCGGCATGAATAGAAGGTGGCATTTTTTTTCCTGCCAGGGTTAAATGCAATTCGGGAAACTGGTGATGAATTAATTCCCACACCTGATCGAGAAACCAATGCACCCCTTCCACATTGGGTGCCCAATCCATACTGCCAATATGAAAACAGGTAGCAAAGCGTTCCGATGGCACTACAACTACTTCGGATTCTTCTACTCCAAAGGGAAGATGATAACAACGGTTCAGCTGAAGGGCTTCCAATTCTTTACATTCCTGCGGACTAATCGGCAGCAATACATCAAAATGCTTCAGAATATCCAATTCATAGTTTCGTAACCTACTGGTCAGCAATTCAAGATACTTGCGTTTTAAAAACGAGGGTTCATGTTCTGATAATCGCTGCCAGATATGATGTTCAATATTATGCACCCGGCATATACATTTGGCCTCACTGTATTTCCGGACGGTTTTGAGATAAGGCGAGGTATAAATACTTTCAAACTGAATATAATCGAATTCTTCCTGCTGTAACAAGCGAATCAGTTCTGCTTCGTATTCGCGATGTACAAAACGACTCACATTATACGATTTCTCACTAAACAGATTCAGAAAAGCCGATAAAGGATTGATATCTGTTTTTACAAATACGGTTCGAAAATGTTTTAACCGCGTATACCATTCCGGAAGCGTATTTTCATCTACCCAATGCCTCGACGTATTCATACTCAGCATACTGAGTTCAACACCTTGATCGAGATACGCTGTCAGACTCTGATTCATGGCCAAAGAACCTCCGTCCCGTAATGGATAAGGAATTCGGGGACTGAGCAATAGAATACGAAGGGCCATGGATGAAACCCGAAATTAGTAAAATACTTCATTACTTTTGCCCCGTGCCTCCTTTACGTATTCTCTTTCTGGGAAGTAAACCCATAGGGTATTTCTGTTTGCTACACATGCTGGAACAGAGCGAAAAACTGGGCTATCAGATGGTGGGTGTTCTTCATAATGAAAATCCACTCCGGCACACATCCCTTTCGGTAGGAGAACTGGCCCGCCAATATTCTATCCCGGTATTTGACCATCCTGAAGACATGCCGGAATGTGATTTGCTGATCAGTGTTCAATATCATCGCATTCTGAAACCGAAGGAAATTGCCAAAGCTTCGAAATTGGCTGTAAATCTTCATATGGCACCCTTACCCGAGTATCGCGGATGCAATCAGTTTTCACTGGCCATTCTCGAAAACCGGAGCACCTTCGGAACAACCATTCATAAAATGTCGCCCCGCATCGATGAAGGAGACATTCTTTTTGAAAAACGATTTCCTATTCCTGATCAATGCTGGGTAGATGAATTACACCAGCTGACTGAAGAAGCTTCTCTTCTTTTGTTCAGAGAATCGTGGCCATTACTTCTTTCAGAACAATATACAGCCGTTCCACAATCGCAATGGATAGAAGAACGGGGATGTTCGCTTCATTTTCGCAATGAAATACATACCTGGAAGCAAATTGATTTGAATTGGGATGCTGAACGTATTGAACGACATATACGGGCCACCTCGATGCCGGGCTTCGAACCCCCTTATACCATGCTGGGTTGCCATAAGATTTACTTCCAACGCGAATGGCCGGAAAAAGAATAGTTTGCACCGTTACGAACGATTTAAATTACGATCAGCGAATGATCCGGATCTGCACTGCATTAAGTAGAGCCGGATATCATGTAACCTTAATTGGCCGAAACAAACGACCTTCTCCGGCATTAACCGAAAGACCCTTCCGGCAAAAACGACTTTTTTGTTTTTTTCGAAAAGGGAAATTCTTTTATATCGAATACAACTTGCGTTTATTTCTGTATTTATGTTGGATGCCGGCCGATGTGTTCTGTGCCATTGACCTCGACACCATACTGCCTGTATACCTGGCCAGCAGACTTCGAAAGGTAAAAAGAGTATATGATGCGCATGAATTGTTTTGTGAAATGGAAGAAGTTGTCAGCAGGCCGGCCATTTATAAACTATGGAAAAAAATAGAACGGTTTTGTGTTCCGAAATTTCCACATGGATATACTATTGGCGACAGTTATGCCGAAGAATTCAGATCACAGTATGGAGTACACTATGCCATAGTACGTAATGCCACGGTATTACATGAAGTTCCGTTTACCGAACCCGCACCGGAACACTATATTTTATACCAGGGAGCCGTGAATGAAGGCAGAGCCTTTGAATCCCTCATTCCTGCCATGAAAAATATATCGGCGCCATGCATCATTTGCGGGGAAGGAAATTTCTATGAACAAACAAAAGCCCTGGTACAGGAATATCAATTGCAATCCAACGTTCAGTTCAAAGGGTATGTACCTCCTGAACAATTGCGCCACTATACACAAAAGGCTTATATCGGGTTAACCTTGTTTACACATCAGGGGAAGAGTAATTATTTATCGATGGCCAACCGCTTCTTCGATTATATGCATGTCGGTATTCCGCAAATTGCTATGAATTTTCCTGAATACCGAAAAATAAATGAGGAATTTGAAATTGCGGTGCTGATCAATGAAGCCAGTGTGGAAGAAATCAGTGAAGCGCTTCATCAGCTTTTGAACAACAACATACTTTGGAAACGATTA
>CAYWKR010000192.1:0-4922 GCA_964458785.1 uncultured Bifidobacterium sp.
CATACAAGGCATGGGCCATATCAAAACTAAATCTCTTTGTAACCCTTACCATCTTCTTCATGCCGGACTATTATCAGGATGCGAAGGTAAAGGAACTATACGGATAATATGGTTTCAGCTTTCTATGTGCTGAAATTCTTTTTCCATTGGGAGGACAAAACCAGTGGTCAGGGCATGGTCGATCATTTCATCCGGACACTCGGGCCAAAGTGAAAATGTCTGGATTAGTTGTCGCAATGAATTTTCCTGTTTTTCTCCCTTTGCAAGGGCAATATGGTAAGGAATGGTGGTAAACGAAACCATGCTGTATAAGGGGAAATACCGTTCGGGAAATAATTCGGCCATCCGGCGTTCCATACGTTGTATGAGTTGATATTCCGGATTACTCACCTGCTGACTCATAACGGTAAAATTCCGGAGCGATAATTCTTGCATCGCATCGGTATCGGGTTTTCTTTTCGTTTCAAAGGCTTTGAAAATTTGTTTCCAGTTGTCTCCAAATTCTTTCATTAATTCATCAAGTACAGTACAATCTTCAAATCCGCAATTCATTCCTTGTCCAAAGAAGGGAACCGTAGCATGGGCTGCATCACCCATGAGTAACAGCTTGCCAACCGACCATGGGAAACAGCGGATAATGGCCAGAGATGACAAAGGGTGTTGCTTCCATTCTTCGCCCACTGCGGGGTGAATGGCATAAAAATCGGGGAAGAGTTTTCTGAAAAACGCATTCACCATTTCCGTATCCTCTACATTTTCAAAACTATATTCATGGTCTTTTCGGGGCATGAAGAGGGTACAGGTAAAACTATGATCGGCATTCGGAAGTGCAATAAGCATAAAATCGCCACGTGGCCAGATATGCAATGTGTTCGACTGAAGTCGGGGGCTACCATCGGGATGTGCCGGAAGGAGTATTTCACGATAGCCCTGTTGGATATATCGTTGTGAAAAATTAAATCCATCCAGTTTTTGAAGATGGAGATACCGGGTAGCCGAGAAGGCTCCATCGCAGGCAAAAATCACATCCGATTTAATTTCACTTTCTTCCATCGTATCGGAATTTCTGAAACGGGCGATGCCTTCCTCCGGTTCTGTTCCAATACATTCTTCCGCAAAATGAATATGGGCACCATGGGCTTCGGCTAAACTCATCAGGCGACTGTTTAAGGCTCCGCGGGATACCGAATAAATGGCTTGTTTATCTATTCCGTAGGGTTGATAACCAGAATGGCCGTCGGTGGTATGTAAGGTCCGGCCATACATCGGAATGGCCATCTCACGGATTTCATTTCCAATTTGTAATGCATCCAGTGCCCGCCACCCCCGTTCAGAGATCGCCAGATTAATCGATTTTCCAGCCGATATCTTCTCCTGTCGCATATCCTGCCGACGTTCAAACACACTCACCATATACCCGGCCTTGCTGAGATAAATCGCCCAAAGTGAACCCACGAGTCCTGCACCAATAATGGTAGCCGTTTTTGCACAACGGCACGTAGGACAATTATTTTTACAACCTGCTCCCATAGTTATAAGGTTCCTCTTCTGGCTTGTTCGGCTTCAATACTTTCAAATAGTGCCTGAAAATTTCCTTTGCCAAAGCTCTTTGCACCCTTGCGCTGAATGATTTCAAAAAACAGGGTGGGGCGGTCTTCTACCGGTTTGGTAAATATCTGCAGTAAGTATCCTTCTTCATCCCGGTCAACCATAATGCCCAGCGATTTTAACGTATTCAGGTCTTCGGCTATTTCACCCACCCGCGCAGGAACCGTATCATAATAGGTACCGGGAACATGAAGGAATTCCACACCCCGTTTACGCATTTCAGAAATGGTGTACACAATATCGTCGGTGGCTACGGCAATGTGCTGACAGCCGGGACCGCCATAAAAATCAAGATATTCTTCAACCTGCGACTTTTTGATTCCAACGGCCGGTTCATTAATCGGGAATTTGATACGTCCGTTTCCGTTGGTCATAACCTTGCTCATTAAGGCAGTGTATTGTGTAGAAATATCTTTATCGTCGAACGTGACGAGATTGGCAAATCCCATCACGTTGGCATAAAACGAAGCCCAGGTATTCATGGCTCCTAATTCTACATTTCCCACCATGTGATCGATATACTTCAGCTTGCAGTCTGAAGGGTTGTATTCCGATTCCCATTTTTCAAATCCCGGTAAAAAAACACCGTGGTAATTTTTCCGTTCAATAAAAAGATGAATGGTATCGCCAAAGGTTTTAATTCCGGCTTTGACAACCTCTCCATGGGCATCACTGAATACAGTGGGTTCCATCACCGATTCGGCTCCGTGGGAAATGGTTTCCTGATACGATTTTCTGGCGTCATCGACCCATAGCGCAATCACTTTCACGCCATCCCCATGCCGGCGAATATGATCGGATATTTCACTCTCGGGGTTGAAGGGGGTGGTCAGTACCAAACGAATTTTATCCTGAACTACTACATACGAGCAGTATTCCTTATTGCCGGTTTCCAAACCACAGTACGCCAGTGACTGAAACCCAAAAGCCGTTTTGTAAAAATGAGCTGCCTGTTTTGCATTTCCCACATATAACTCCACATAATCGGTTCCGTTGATGGGAAGAAAATCCTGTGCAGCATTAAATATTTTTTCAATGCCATAATTGTAGTTGTCTACATGTGTTAAATCAACCGTATTCATGTTATTAGTTTTTATTCGATCCTAAATAAGCGGCAATGTCTTCGGCAGTAGCCTTCAAGCCGCGTTTTGTTTGATTCCAGTTTGCAGGACAAACTTCACCATGTTCAGCGGTGAAGTTCAGTGCATCCACCATACGCAACGCTTCTTCCACACTGCGTCCCAACGGTAAGTCGTTTATTACCTGATGGCGAATCATTCCTTGCTTATCGATCAGAAACAATCCCCGATAGGCAACAGGGTTACCCCGAAACAAGACTTCTCCGTTTTCGGTATAATACTCACCGGCCAGTACACCATACTTCATGGAAATTATTTTCGAGTAATCGCTTACTATGGGGTAGCGTACTCCGGCAATACCCCCTTTTTCACGTGGCGTATTTAACCAGGCCCAATGCGAGTATTTGCTGTCGGTAGAGCATGCAATGACAGCAGTATTTCTTTTTTCAAATTCAGCAAGTTCCTCTTGAAATGCAATAAGTTCGGTAGGACATACAAAGGTGAAGTCGAGTGGATAAAAAAAGAAGAGGACATTCTGTTTCCCAACATAGGTATCCAGTGAGAATGAATCCACAAATTCGTTCCCATGGATCACAGCTTCTTCATGAAACACCGGGGCTCTTTTTCCAATCAGATTTTTCATATCGGTAGTTTATTTGTTTTATTGTAATGAAGCCTCTGTTTCCTGTAACCAGGATTTATAATAATCCCGTACTTCCAGTTGCAGGGCGTCTTCCGTGATGCGAACCGGTTGAAAAGGATCAATCATCACGGCCAGTTCCTCGGTAGATTTTTTTCCGATACTGCGTTCAATAGCACCCGGATGAGGTCCGTGCGGAATACCTCCCGGATGAAGGGTTAATTGTCCGGCCTGAATATCATTACGGCTCATGAAGTCGCCATCGACATAATATAAAATTTCATCGCTGTCGATATTGCTGTGATGATAAGGAGCCGGAATAGCTTGTGGATGATAGTCGTATAAGCGGGGAACAAAAGAGCAGATCACAAAATTCCGGCTTTCAAACGTCTGGTGTACCGGAGGGGGCATATGAATACGTCCGGTAATGGGTTCGAAATTGAAAATGGAAAAGGTGTACGGATAGTGATATCCATCCCAGCCTGCCACATCAAATGGATGGTTGGCATAGACGTATGGATACATCATTCCTTTTTTCTTGATCAGAATATCAAATTCACCCTGCTCATCATAGGTCTTTAAATTTTTAGGACGTTGGATATCGCGTTCGCAAAATGGGGAATGTTCCAGTAATTGTCCGAATTCGTTGCGGTATCTTTTGGGTGTGAAAACCGGGTCAACCGATTCAACAAACAACAAGCGGTTGTTTTCATCTTCAAATTCAATCTGATAAACCGTTCCCCGGGGGATATAGATATAGTCGCCATACCGGAAAGAAAGTTCGCCAAACATAGTATACAAGGTTCCTTGTCCCTGATGAACAAACAACAATTCATCCGCATCGGCATTTTTATAGAAATATTCATTTCCTTTTCTTGGAGCAGCCAGGCCGATTTGCATGGCTTCATTCACAAAAAGAACCTTTCTGCTTTTCAGGTAATCGTCTTCCTGAGGAAGCTGGAATCCCTGAAAACTCATAGCGTCTAAACTGTTTTCTACAGCAATACGGGGTTTAACTGAATAAGGTTTATCTTTTTGCTTCACTCTTGTAGGAGGATACAAATGATACACTAACGATGAAACACCGGCAAATCCCTGTGTGCCAACCAGTTCTTCCTGATACAGGGCTCCATTGGGTTGGCGGCTGACTACATGACGTTTTTCAGGTATAATTCCTAATTGATGATAGATAGGCATAGCTTTATTTTAATGGCATTTGAAGTAATCGAAGGGTTCGTGGCACGTACTACAGGTGAAGAGCGATTTGCAGGGAGTAGATCCAAAGCCGGATATTAGTTTAGTTTGTTTCGAATGGCATCGGGGACATTCCACATCCAGTTTCTCGGGTTCGAAGGCATGCATGCAGGAAGAATGTACAGGTGCTGCGATGCCGTATGATTTCAGTTTTTGCCGGGTACTTTCATTCATCCAATCGGTAGTCCATGCCGGTTCATATACCAGATGTACTTCCACATGTTCAATTCCATGATGATGCAACATGGCTTTTATATCGTGGGCAATAATTCCCATGGCCGGACAGGCAGTATAGGTTGGAGTAATGTAAACATCACAACCTGAATCGTTCACACGGATTT
>CAYWKR010000193.1:0-4871 GCA_964458785.1 uncultured Bifidobacterium sp.
CCATGGCAAGAAGCTTTCTGGTGTTGAAGGTAGATTTCATATTGTAATGATTATATGTTTTAAAATGATTAATTCAGTTTCTGTATTTTATAGGAAAGGGTTTCAGGTCCGTAAATCATCAGGAAATAATTTCCCGATGCGAGGGCAGAAAGATTCATTCGAACGGAGCTTCCGGGTTCGGCTTTCTGAATGGTTTTTCCGGATGCATCCAGCAGAAGAATTTTCTCTGGCGTGGTTTCAGCAAACTCCATATTCAGCCAATCGCTGGTGGGATTTGGATAAACACGCACGCCGGAAGCGAAGGCAGATAATCCGTTGGCGGCATCCTGAGAATGTACCTGTGTACCACTGGCTGGCTGAAGATAGCCCTGCGTGACGATCAGGTGTGGATTCCGTTCCGTGTTGACCAGGGTCATTTCGCCCACCGAGTATTCAAAAATTTGTCCCTGAATCGTTACACGATTAGAGGCTGCATTCAAGGTGCTTTGGGCCATGATACTTCCCGAGCAAAAAAGCAGGAGTACTAAAAGCAGGTGTTGTGATTTTTTTTTCATCATAAACAAGTATTTAATGTTAAGAATATGGTTTGAATAAAGATTAGTGGTCACTTTTTCAATTAAGGACAAATCTATCTTTGAAAGAACAAAAAAAAATGACCATTGAGTAAATGGTCATTAATGAAGCAAAAATGGTTATTTGTATGAGAATCTGGCAATTAGCGCAACAAAGTCAGGTCGCCTTTTAATAGCTGTGTACGACCATTGGGATACGCTACCCGAATCAGGTAGTAATACACCCCGGGATCCTGATCTACACCTTTATATTTTCCATTCCATCCGGTGTTGATATCCCGGGTCGAGAAGACCATATTGCCCCAACGATTCATAATGATAAATTCCTGAACCGTAATCAGTTTTCGGGCGGTGACATGAAAAACATCATTCAACCCATCTCCATTCGGTGAAAAGGCATTCGGAATGAAAACATCCTGCATGATGACTTTAATATGTACGGAATCGCTTTGCGGACAACCATGTAATAAACTAACCCCGGTAACGGTATAGGTAATATCTTCCAGCGGTGTGGCTACAGGGTCATGACTTTGACTGAATCCTAAATAATCGGTAGGTGTCCAGTACAAATAAGGAGCAGTTCCTTCCACCATTAGTTGTACCGATTCACCCATATAAATAGTGGTATCGTTATTCAGTAAATTCATGGTGAAGGGGGGCTGTACCGAAATAGTCACATCAAGGGTATCCTGACATCCATGCGGATCCAATAATACCGCATAGTACGTGGTAGTTCCCAGACCGGTAGCGATGGGATTGGCACAACTGTCGCAACTTAAATTGCCGGATGGATACCACAAATAACTTCCGGTACCTCCGCTGACCCATAATTGTACCGGACTTCCATCGCATATCAGGGTATCTTCTTTGATTGCTCCGGTAACAAAAGGCCATACTTCCACATGAAAATCATCACTGGTTGTACAACCGGCATTGGGAGAAGTGACCGTGAACGTAATATTCTGAGAAAGAGTTCCATGGAACACCGGATCATATCCATTGGTATTCAGCAGATCGGTGGACGGATTCCAAAAGAGATTGTAATTAAAAGCAGGAGTAACATGGGCATGAATGGGGGCCTGTTCCCCTTCACAGAGTTCAATATCGGGTAAGGGGTCTATCACCGGTACCGGATCGGTTTGAATAGTGAATCCTTTCGTGACCGGTGTGCAGGTGGCATAGGTTCCTGTTACCGCATAATACTGAGAACCAACCTGAGTGGGGGTGATACTGGTATTTAAGCTGCCGGGATTCATCACTCCATTGGGCGGGTTCCATTGCATACTGATACCTGAATCAACCAAACCGTTTATGTACACTGAGTTTCCGAGGCAAATGGCAGTGTCGGAATTAAATAAACTGAAGGACAATGAATCGCGGATTTCAATCGTGATACTGTCGGTGATAGTTGAACTGCAACCACTCAAAACATAAATGGTAATAAACTCACTTCCTTCATTGAGTCCGTCCTGGAAAGCAAATAAATCGAGTTGCCGCATGGTATCACTTAAGCTGGCGGCAAAAATCAGGGTATCCTGAAGGTAGGTATAATCGGTTCCATTTCCGGCGGTGCCTCCAATAACAAAATGAACGGTATCGGAATACGGGGTTCCAAGTATGATGCGACGGGTGATAGTTAACTTAGCACTATCGCATCCTTCAATAATGTAAGGGTATTGTGAACTGAGTCCGGTTTGAAGTTTAACATCGATGATATTGGAAGAGAAGCTTCCTGCTTTCAGAAAAACACCGGAATCCAGAATATGGTCTCCGGCATCGGATATGGCTAATTTCAGGTGATAGGTAGAACAAGGGATCACTTGCGAAATGGCGGTTAACACATGGGTAAATCCTGAATAGGTCACTGTGGTTCCTCCCACATTGGGATTGAATAAGGCATTATTGGGTGGCGCACAGGGAGCGGTTACGGAGCCACAGGGATTTGCGGTGGATGCATTGATGGTATTTACGCCCACCGGACAATTCGTTCCGGGCACCAGAGCGATATTTTTGGCACTGTTGGTAAAGGGCCCTACAATACCGGGTCCGCTGATAAAAAATCCAAACACATCGAAGAAGGTGGTGCAGGTAAAACCGGGATATTCTTCAGACCCAAAAACGTAATCGAATTTTACGGTGTCGCCGATAGTAATAAAATCGAATTCGAGAATACAGCGGTCACGGGTCGGGCTGGGGCTGGATAATATAGACAAATCGGGATCTCCGCCGGTTCCGAAGGTGGGCCACGATTGAAAACTGGCAAAATCGGTTTCTAATCCGTTGGCACCAAAGCCGGCACCGGAAGTCATGGCACGCCCCGAAGTAAGAATAATACCACTGTCGATATTCAGATTACTGGAAGTGGCTGTAAAAACGCCATTGGATACAGAAGGGCAATCGAGGGTTGGATTACTGATGGTTACGCCGGTACCAACCAGTTTCTGAGCCAGTACGGTGGCGGTTTGGTTATCGACTACAGTAATTTGTGCCTGGATGTGAAGACTTCCTGTAAGAAGGAACAGGAGATAAAAAAACTGCTTCATTGAATGAGAACTTTTGATCGTTGTAGAAAAGACAACATGAATTTACAAAATAGTTGGCAGAAGGGAGCTTTCCTCATGTGATTTTTTACCGGAGAGAATAGGAGAACTGCCTTACATTTGCCCCGCTTTTACCACTATGTATTACATCTTCCGGAAGGAATTAAGTTCATTTTTCAGTTCGCTGATCGGTTACATGGCCATCGTGGTTTTTCTGCTGGTCTGTGGCTTTTTTATGTGGGTTGTGCCCAATGCCAATCTGCTCGATTATGGGTATGCATCCATGGATAAGTTTTTTGCCTTCGCACCCTGGGTAATGATGTTCTTATTGCCCGCCCTCACCATGCGCTCGTTTTCTGACGAATTTCGTGCCGGAACCATCGAGGTGTTGTCAACATTGCCATTGAAAGAATCTTCGGTGATTATAGGAAAGTTTCTGGCTTCGCTCGTTTTAGTGATATTTTCTCTTTTGCCTACCTTGTTGTATGTATACACACTCAGTAATCTGGCGATTCAAAAAGGAAATATGGATTCGGGTGGCATTATCGGTTCCTATACCGGACTTCTTTTTCTTTCAGCTGCCTTCACTGCCATCGGCGTATTTTGTTCATCGCTGAATTCCAATCAGGTAGTTGTTTTTTTGCTGGCTGTTTTTGCCAACTTTATCCTTTATGCCGGATTTGAAACTATGAGTCGCCTTCCGGTGCTGGCTAATGGTGCCGATTATTTTATCAGCCAGCTTGGAATGCAGTATCATTATTACAGTTTGAGCCGTGGCGTGCTGGATAGCAGAGATATGGTTTATTTTTTAAGTGTGGTGGTCTTGTTTATTCTGGCTACCCGGTTATCGCTACAGAAAAGAAAATGGAATTGAGTTCAGAATTGAAAGACAAAAATCAGAAACCTGGTACTACTTCTATGAAAAGGAGGTCGATTATTCGTTTTCTATTGATTTGCGGTATTCTGATTCTTTTAAACATTCTGGGAACCCGGCTGCATGTGCGTATAGATGCCACAGCCGGGAAGCGTTTTTCATTAAGTGAACCTACCCGTAAACTGTTGAAAGATCTGGATGATGTGGTGAATATTGAAGTGTACCTGAAGGGAAAATTTCCGGCCGGCTTTCAAAAACTCAGTGAAGCGACAGGCGATGTGTTACAACAATTCAGGGAAGTGGGTGGAAAGAATATCCGGTTCACCTTTATCAATCCGATTGAGGGAAAAAACGATCAGGAGAAAATGGACGTGTTCAAGGCATTTTCTGAGAAGGGAATCAATTTTACCCGACTGAAAGTACAACAGGATGAAGAGGAAGGCTATGAAGAGAAAATTATTTTCCCTTCGGCCAATATCATGTATCACCAGAAACAGATGCCGGTAAATTTGCTGGAGAGTCATATCGGCATGTCGCCGGATGAAAAACTGAATTACTCCGAATCCCTGCTCGAATATAAACTGGCTTCCGCTATACGTCATCTGATGGAACCTGACCGTAAGAAAATAGCCTATGTGCTTGGAAATGGGGAAGTGCTGGGTCCGGAAAGCTATGATATGCTCACCACCCTGGAAAAATTTTACGATCTCGATACCATAGACCTCAATAACAATATCGAAATTCCACCGGTATATAGTGCAGCTATTATTTGCCGGCCTACTATACCCTTCAACGACAGGAATAAGTTTAAGATCGATCAGTATGTGATGCAGGGAGGAAAAATGATCTGGCTCATCGATCAGTTGCAATTCGATATCGATTCAC
>CAYWKR010000194.1:0-4790 GCA_964458785.1 uncultured Bifidobacterium sp.
TTAAAATCGGCAGCGAAAAGGGTATTATGCTGATGACTGATATACCAAACAGTATTATTCAGCGGTAGGGGTGTATTTTGATTAATTCGTGTCCAGGCAGCTCCGGGTTTCTTTTCGTATACATTATCGGTATCCTTAATAATATACAGGTTGGAATTTTCTGTTTGTGTAATTGAAGTCGGGGTAATGGCTGGTGAACCGGTTGCCCAGTTGGTTTCCGGACTGAAGTTTTCACCATTGTCGCTACTGTATTCCAATCCCGTGGCCGTACACAGATAAACGAATTTACTCACTGCAGCGTCGTAAAGCGATTGATTGGGCAGGTAATATTTATAAAACAGGTCTTCAAATAGCCGTGCATGATCGTTCGATTGCTTAAAGGCAGAACCTTCATTCCGGCTGAAATAGAAATTTTCTTTCAGGTACATCAGCATGGTATCAGCAGCCAGAATCTGACGAACTGTAGAATGATCGGTAGGGAAAAGAGAATTAAAATACAATGCATCATTCGTTTTTTGCAGCGTACCGTAATACCCTCCGATATATAAAATATACGGAGTTTTGACAGTGCCGGAATTATCGACCTGATTATACTTCTTACATCCGGTCAATACGAAAAGAAAAAGAAACGGAATCAAAACCAAGCGCTGAAGTCTCATGTGTATTTTTTAATTAATTGCATGTAAAATACAAACTGCCAATTGCACTGAACAGTTTATATTTACACGAAGCAGACGCTAATATACATTAATTCGTTAGACACAAAACAGAATTCGTAAAAAATGACCATTGCCTTCCATGGTGCGGCCCGCACGGTAACTGGATCCAAGCATCTTATTGAGCTAAAAAATGGGAAAAAAATTCTATTGGATTGTGGCCTCTTTCAGGGAATGGGTGATAAAACCCTTGAATTGAACCAGCATTTTGGCTTCGATCCCGCCCAGATTGATTACATGATCCTGTCTCATGCTCATATCGATCATAGCGGCTTATTGCCCAAACTGGTGAAAGAAGGTTATAAGGGGCCCATATTTTGTACCCCTGCCACGGCCGATCTGACGGAAATTTTACTGCTTGATTCAGCGTTTATACAGGAGGCAGACGTTGCTTTTGTGAATAAAAGAAGGGCTGTGCGCGGACTTCCCTATATTAAACCCCTGTACTCGGTAGCAGACGCCAATCAGGTTTTTCCTTTATTTGTTGAAGTACCTTATGGGGTTACCCACGCTATTGATGAGAATATTAGTTTTCATTACTCCGATACCGGGCATATTTTAGGCAGTGCGGCCGTACATCTGGGAATTAAAGAAAACGGAAAAAGTACATTCATTAGTTTCAGTGGTGATGTGGGGCGATACAGGGATGTTATTCTTCGTTCGCCGGAGTCGTTTCGCCAGGCCGATTATTTGATTTTAGAAAGCACATACGGAAATTCTTTACATCAGGATTTTGAAGGAACCGAAGACGCGTTACTGATGCATATTGAAGAAACCTGTTTACTGAATAAAGGCAAACTGATTATTCCTGCATTCAGTGTAGGGCGCACACAGGAAATTCTGTATGCACTGAATAAACTGGAAACACAAAACAGATTGCCAGCCTTGCCCTATTACGTAGATAGTCCTCTTTCTATTAAAACAACACAAATAGTAAAAAAACATAGCGAACTGTTTAATAAGCATGTGGTAGAATTAATGAAGCACGATCAGGATCCGTTTGATTTTAAAGGCTTGCATATGATTTCTGATGCAGCAGACTCCAAAGCCCTGAATAGAAGACAGGAACCTATGGTCATTATTTCAGCTTCCGGTATGGCCGAAGCAGGAAGGGTAAAACATCATATTGCGAATGCCATAGAAGACGTGAAGAATACCATTTTGCTGGTAGGCTTTTGTGAATATCATTCACTAGGTGCCCGATTGCAGCGGGGAGAACCGAGAGTTAGAATTTTTGGCGAAGAGTTTGATGTGAAGGCATCCGTGGCAAGTATCAGAAGTATGAGTGCCCATGGCGATTACGATGATTTATGTCAGTTTCTTTCCTGTCAGAATCCAATGGCAGTGAAGAAGTTATTTCTTGTACATGGTGAGTATGATGTTCAACAGGAATTTCAACATCGTCTGCTGAAAAAACAGTTTAAGGATGTGATCATTCCGGATTTACACCAGAAGGTGAAACTGGATTAACGTTCTGCGATAAGTTGTTTAGCTTATACGCCCCCTGATTAATCCCGCACGTGCGGGACTCTGACCAACTGAGCTAATTTACCTGTCGGTAGAAAGTCCGGATCGATAAGTCGCTCTATTAATTTTCTGCTTTTTTGGTTTTTAATGAATTTTTCTAAGGCTATGGCCTGAGCTTCATTTTTTCCGACCTGAAATATGGCTTTCAATATCCATGGCCGATGTTTGGCAGTAAAGCTATCCCTTGAAGTTTCGTTGTGCTGTTGAAAACGCACGGTTACATTTTTGGTATATCCGACATAAAAGAGATCAGAAGCTTCAGAGTACAGAATGTAGATATAGTAATACATAAAAAAATCCCCAACAATCTGTGGGGATTTTTGCTGCTCTCCCTGCTGGACTTGAACCAGCGACCCCCTGATTAACAGTCAGGTGCTCTAACCAACTGAGCTAAGGAAGAATGCTCTATTTTTTTATTCTCCTGACCCCCCTGATTAATCCCGCATGTGCGGGACTCTAACCAACTGAGCTAAGGAAGAACTAATTTTGTTTTTCCTGAAACACTATCATTCATTCGGTATGAAAAATAAATGCTTCAGGTTGAACGGGAGGCAAAAATAGTAGAAAAATGAAATTCACCAAGACTTTTTTTAAATGAAAAATGGGGTTTCTTTCCCTTTTTATTTTCCTACCCTTGTGAATCTGTATTGAAAAAAGAAGTGCGGTAAGGGTATCGGATGGCGTATTGATCCTTTACCTTTTCAAGAATTAATTCACGGAGCTCATCTACATTCTTTTTTTCCGTTGCCGAGATAAAAATTACCCGGCCTTCCGAAGCCTTATCCCAGTATTGTTTGAGCTGTACCAGTAATTCCTGTTTTATTTCCGGTTCAAGCCATGAATCGAAAGCCTTTTCTTCATAAAGATCCATTTTGTTAAAGATCAGGATCACCGGTTTGTCTCCGGCACCAATTTCATGGAGGGTTTTATTCACCACCTGAATCTGTTCTTCAAAATGGGCATGGGAACAGTCTACCACATGCAGTAAGATGTCGGCTTCACGAACTTCATCTAAAGTGCTTTTAAAACTTTCTACCAGATGATGGGGAAGTTTCCTGATAAATCCTACGGTATCACTTAACAGAAATGGGGTACGTTCAAATACTACCTTACGGGTGGTAGTGTCCAGCGTAGCAAAAAGCCGGTGTTCAATAAAAACATCCGATTTACTAAGCAATTGCATAAGGGTTGATTTGCCTACATTGGTATACCCCACCAAGGCAACCCGGATGAGTTCTCCTCTTTCCTTACGTTGGGTTTTAGCCTGTTTATCGAACTCCGCCAACCGTTTACGCAACAAGGCTATTTTATCTTTCACAATCCTTCGGTCGGTTTCAATTTCAGTTTCACCAGGTCCTCTGGAACCAATTCCACCACCCTGTCGTTCAAGGTGACTCCACATTCCTTTTAAGCGGGGCAGAATATATTGATACTGGGCTAATTCTACCTGCACTTTGGCCTGTGCCGTTTTTGCACGGGAAGCAAAAATGTCTAAAATCAGATCACTTCGATCAATGACTTTTCGTTTCAGGATTTTTTCAATATTCGTTATCTGGGAACCGGTTAATTCATCATCGAAAATCACCAGATCGGTTTTGTGTTTTTGGATGTACTCCCTGATCTCTTCTATTTTACCACTACCTAAGAAGGTGCGACTATCCGGGTGAGCCAGACGCTGATAAAATCGTTTTATTTCCTGCGCTCCGGCTGTGTCGGCTAAAAACGACAACTCATCTAAAAACTCAGTTATTTGCTGCTCAGGCTGCCCCTGCGCCAGCCATCCTACCAGAATAGCATGAACTACCTGACCGGTTTGCACTTTTTTCTCTAACAATATTTCGTATTTATACTATCAACGATACCATCTCCAGCGATTGCTGTTGAATCCACGAGGCTCACCAATTTTAGCATAGAAACCAATCTGGGCAATGGCCTTTGAGTAACCCACTTCGAAATACATACCGGCATTCGGGCCAAAGGGTGCTTTTAATCCAAAAACTTCTTCAAATGCCACCGGAAACATTTTGAAAATACCATTCAGGTAATCATTGAATTCGTCAATCGATTCCTGTTCAATCGGATCCACCATATTGCCACCTATGGTCTCTTCCAGTTTAACTCTGGTATGCGCATAACCAACACCAAATCCATAATAAATGTCCACTTTCTCAGCATTCTTAATAAAATGGAAATTTAAACGGGCCATAGCATTTAAGCTGGAATATTGAAAATTAGTGATGCTGCTGAACTCATTGTAATCATCATCGATATAGGTATCCGTAAATTTAAATTTCCCTAATTCGTAATTGGCACTTAACCCAAGACCTACTCGGCCACCTAGCATATAATCATAACGAAAATGAAGCGGCCCAACGCCTTTATATGAAAAACTGGATGTATTGGTGGCATCTTCAGTGTTCACCGTAAATTTAAAAACCTGACCAAGTAATTGCATAGCACTGGGGTAACCATAGCCTACCTGAAAACAACTGCTTCCTTTTTGGATAATTTGTGCCTGAGTGGCAGAACTCATTATCAGCGTAAGCA
>CAYWKR010000195.1:0-4779 GCA_964458785.1 uncultured Bifidobacterium sp.
GATGCCATTATCCCGTATGCAACATTCGGTTCCACCTTTCACCTGCATGCAGTGTATTTCAATCATTGGATTTTTACGACAATATTTAATGGCATTATCCAGTAAGTTGCTGATTACATTTTTAAAGTGAAGTTCATCGGCAAAAACGGTAATATTTTCCGGGTTTGCATGAATGGTTACATTTCCGCCCCGCGAACGTAATAAAGGCCGGTATGTTTTTTCCAGCATGCTTTCCAGCAAGGGCACCACTTCTATTTGTTCACGATTCAGTACTATACTGTCCTTACCGCTTTTTGCCATTTGCAATACCCGTTCTACCTGATTGGTCAGGTGTTGTGTTTCGGTATTGATAATCGTAGCATAATTCAGTAGTCGTTCAGGATTATTAATGATGTTTGGATTCTTCAATACTTCAGAAGAAATTTTAATGGTAGCTAATGGGGTTTTGAATTCATGGGTCATGTTATTCACAAAGTCCTTCTGAATTTCTGAAAGTCGTTTTTGGCGGAAGATAATAAAGATGGCATATGCCAGAATGAGAAGAAACACGATCAGAATCAGGGAGGAGATGTACCAGTTCGTCATCTCGTTGGTGAGATACGTATTGAGATGGGGAAAATGAATGGCAAAATAATTATTAGAGCGTTTAGCCTTCGGGAAACTGGATACCTTGTTTTCTTCAGCGGCCGGGTTTTGACTATAATTCACCACGCCGCCATATTTCATTTTATCGCTTCCGCAATCGTAAACGCTGTATTCAAAATCAATCTTAATTTGTTGAGCCAGCAATTCACGTTTCAGTAAACTCACCAATACTACCGAATCGATTTCATCATTGATCTGAACAGTATAATACTTCGTGTCGACACGCGTTACAATACTGTCTACCGGCCCGGTATTGTTATTTGCTTTTAAAATATAATAAGCCACATTTTTGAGAGCAGCAGTTACATGGGTATGAAAAATATTTTTCTCCAATTCATAGGCCTTACGGATCCAGAAATACTGGGTAATAATCATCGTAATGGCACAAAGCAAAGCAAGAATAAAAATGGTTCGAACGGTTTTGTTACTCATAGTACCTATGGTTGTTTTATCCGGTGTGCATTTTGTTTCAGGAATTCATCCCACCCTTTGTTTTTAGCACTGGATGATTTAGTAACGAATGATCGGTTTTCATAGTAATGACACAAGGCGACGGCAAGCGCATCGGTGGCATCGAGATATTCCGGTCGGCCTTCGAAAGCTAAAACCTGCTGCACCATTTTCCAGACCTGTTCTTTACTTGCATTTCCATTACCGGTGACCGCCTGTTTAATTTTCCGGGGTGAATATTCTGAAGCGGTAAGTCCATGTTGCATAGCCGCTGCAATGGCAACACCCTGAGCCCTTCCCAGTTTCAGCATACTTTGAACATTTTTCCCGAAAAAGGGTGCTTCAATGGCTACTTCAGACGGACTGTACAGCCGGGTAAGTTCCTGAACCTTGTTATAAATAAGCTGAAGCCGGCGTTGATGTTCTTTAAATTTTGAAAGCTTAAGTACCCCCATTTCCAAGAGAAGAATGCGCGGGCCTTCAATTTGTATCAATCCAAAGCCCATCACCAGTGTACCGGGATCAATACCTAAAATTATTTCCGACTTGCCCGCCAAGCATTATACTTTTACGCAATGTTACAAAACAATACGCTGAAAACGGTTTTGAAGAGCCTGCTGAGCGTACTGTTATCCGGTTGGTTATTGTATTCGTTGTATCATCAACTGAAACATCAGCCTCATTTGCCCGGAGCCATTCACCAGTTATGGTATTCACTTCGTTCAAAGACGATATATCTTTTTCCTCCTTTATTTCTCTTATGGATGCTGAATCTGGGATTGGAAACACAAAAATGGCGAATCCTGTTACGCAGAACCGAACGGATGAATTTCAATACGGCCCTGCTTTCCGTTTTCAGTGGTATAGCTATTTCAATGATTACCCCGAACAGAATAGGTGAATATCTCGGGCGTATCCTCTATTTGAGAAATGCTAAAAAAGGTGAAGGAATTACAGTAACTGTTATAGGCAGCTTTGCACAGCTGATCGTGAGTGCCTTTTTCGGATTCACCGGAACCATCTTCTATATCGGGTGGGTCCGGTATACCTCCTGGTTACTATTACTGGCCGGAATCAGTTTGATTTTGCTGGGTGTATTATCCTATCTCTATTTTCATCTGAAAAAGGTTTTGGACTGGATCCGGCCCTATGCTTTTTTACGAAAGCTGATTCCTTACCTACGGATTCTGCGCCGGATTCCACGTCGGGAACTCCATCAGATTCTCCTTTATTCTGCAGGAAGATATATGGTGTATTCACTGCAGTTCTATCTGCTGTTACACCTTTGTCTGGCAGAAACCAATCTGTTGCCCGGAATGGGAAGTATCTTCCTCATTTTCTGGTCACTGGTATTATTACCCAGTATTGCAATTGCTGAGATCGGTATCCGGGGACAAACAGCCCTTTATTTTCTGATGCCTGTATGTGGAAATGAACTGGGTATACTTTCGGCAACAGTATTGCTCTGGCTCATGAATCTGGTAGTACCTGCCTTATTGGGATGTGTGTTCCTGTACAGGGGCCGCTGGTTCGATTCCGAACAGGCACAGAAAGGATGAGTTATAGTCAAAATTCCCGATCTGATAAAAAATATCCCTACTTATACAATCCTGCTTGCTGACTTTGGCTTTCCGGAATAGCTTTGTTTCGCCAAATGAATCAAGCCCGTATAACCAAAAGATTAAGTTTCCACATTTAAGCATGAATAAGTACTGCAAGCTTACATCGGGCTATATTAATCCTCTATATTTGCCCTTCGAAAACCAACTACCACGAATAAAAATACCAATATAAAAATTACGATTTCATGAAAAAACTAGTAAACACATCCCGAAAACAAAAAGCAGGGTCGGGGCTTTTGTTCATCCTGTTCTTCATTCTGACCGGTCAGTTTTCGCTACAGGCTCAAAGTAGTCTGATTGCAGGTTGGGATTTTCAAACCACAACCAATGGCGGAACGGCTGCCGCTGCCGCTCCCAATACGCCGGTTGTATTTGTTGCCAATTTTGGTAGCGGTACCTTGTATCTGAATGGTACCAATGGTTCATCTACCTGGACTACAGCCACCACCGGTAATCAATTGACCTCTTTTGGTGGTAGCACCGTGAATGCAGGGGCCGGCTTTTCAACCACAACCTCCGGAGCGGCTAGTCTTGCTGTAGTGAACTCTACCGCCAATGGAAAATCGATGACCTTTGTATTCAGTATGGCGAACAAGGCTAATCTTGTAGTAACCTACGCTTCACAAAGAACAACTACAGGTTTTAATAACCAACTATGGGAATACAGTACCGACGGAACCACTTGGTTCACGGCTCAAAGTGTGGGGAGTATTCCAACTACTTACGGACTGCTTACCTTGAATCCTATTGTGGGTTTGGATAATGCGGCCACCGCTTATTTGCGGTTAACGGTTACAGGAGCCAGTGCCACTGCAGGAAATAACCGTTTGGATAATATTCAACTGAATGCCTCGCTTGCTTCACCCCCCGTGGTGGCTAATGATACAGCCTATGGAACAGTGGGTGTTCCTTTTTCTAAAACCATTTCAGCAACAGGCAATCCAACCAGTTATGCATTAAGTGGAGAGCCCTCATGGATGAGTTATAATAGCACCACCGGCCTGATGACCGGCACACCGGATGCTGTTGGAACTACACTGATTACAATTGATGCCTTTAATGGGGCAGGTTCAGGAACAGGATCTACTACCGTGATTATCGGGCAAGGAAGTCAAAGTATTATCTTCCCTGCGCTGAACCCTGTTACCTATGGCGATGCACCCTTCAATCTGAATGCAACCGGAGGCGGTTCCGGTAACCCGGTGACTTATATCAGTTCAAATACCGGTGTTGCAAATATCTCCGGAAATACAGTAACGATTACTGGAGCAGGTACAGCTACCATTACCGCTTCACAGGCCGGAAATGCAAATTATACGGCGGCCACCGATGTGAATCAGACATTGACGGTAAATCAGGCCAGTCAAAACATCACGTTTGGTCCTTTATCTCCGGTATTAAGCACCGATCCTCCATTCGCATTAAATGCTACCGGAGGAGGTTCCGGAAACCCGGTAGAGTTTAGCAGTTCAAATACTTCGGTGGCTACCATCCTTGGGAATATTCTCACCATTCAGGGGCCTGGAACCACTACCATTACAGCCACACAAAACGGCAACACGAATTATCTGGCGGCTACACCGGTAGCACAAAACCTGGTGGTGAATTTTGCAGGTCTTTTACCTCAGACTATCACTTTCAATTCGTTGGCCAGTGTAACATATGGTGATGCACCACTTGTACTTGGAGCAACCGGAGGCGGATCTGGGAATCCTGTTGTTTACACCAGTTCCGATACCAGTATTGTCAGTATTCAGGCAGATACGGCCTTCTTTCATAAACCAGGTACTGTAAGTATCAGTGCCAATCAGGCTGGTAATAGTACTTATGCGGTAGCCAATACGGTAAGCCAATCACTTACGGTATTACCAAAGGAAATCAGTTTCCCCGGAGCATTGGCACTGAGCAAATCGTATGATGGAAACAATACCGCCCAGCTAACCGGAATAAACCTGACTGGAATTGTAGGTAGTGACGTGGTGACCGTGAGCGGAGGGGGAACTTTTGCATCCACCGGAGCAGGGACTGGTATTGCAGTTACCGCCAATCTTAGTTTAGGAGG
>CAYWKR010000196.1:0-4762 GCA_964458785.1 uncultured Bifidobacterium sp.
CTACGCATTTCGTGTTCATTTTAAGGATAAAAACGGAACCCTTCCCTTTTCCGATTCGCTGCTCTTTCTATCACAGAAATCACTGGACCGCCGTTCGGCTCAGGGGATAGCCCTTGACAGTACGGATCTGCCCGTGGTCAGCAGTTATATCACTCAGGTGATGACCACAGCAGCGGCAGTACGTTTGCATAATGTGTCGAAATGGTTCAATCAGATTGTGATTATTACCAACGACTCATCGAAAGTGAATGACATAGCTGCATTGCCCATGGTCGATCAGGTAAAACTGGTAGCCCGTTATCCATCGGGCATCTATAAAACGTCAGGAAAAACCTCTTGGGAAAAGGAAGAAGACGATCTGGTGCCAACGCCTAAAACCAGAGGGTCCTCTACCTATTATGGTTTGGCATTTCAGCAAATCGATATCATGGGGGGCGATTGTATGCACGATGAAGGGATGAAAGGGGGTGGAATGGATATTGCTGTATTGGACGTAAACTTCCGGTATGCCAATACATGTCCCGTATTTGATTCCATGAACTTAAATGGCCGGGTAAAGGATGTTCGCAATTTTGCCCGGACCAATGATTCGGTATACCAGATGGGAGTGCCTAATGAGCACGGAATGAATGTACTGGGATGTATGGCAGCCAATATGCCAGGTACCTATGTGGGCACAGCACCGGAAGCGAATTTTTATTTATACATCACCGAAGATTGGTTATCGGAACAACCCATTGAAGAAGATAACTGGCTGTCGGCTGCCGAACGGGCTGATAGTATTGGGGTTAAACTCATCAATTCGTCGGTTGGGTATAATACGTTTGATGCTCCTCATGGGGGGTATACGTATGCCGATATGAATGGCCATACCAGTTTAATTGTGAACGCTGCAGATATGGCTGTTACCAAGGGAATCTTTGTGTGTGTGGCACAGGGAAACGAAGGAACCAATCCATGGCATTATATGATTACCCCGGCCGATGGCGACAGTGTTTACAGTGTGGGTTCAGTTAACGGTTCCGGAATGTGGGGAGCCAGTGGCTATGGTCCTACATTCGACGGACGAATAAAACCCGATGGTTGCGGAATGGGAACCGGAGCCGAGCTGATTGGTGGATCCTGTATCATCGGGGTCAGCAACGGGTCGTCTTTTTCCAGCCCGATGGTTTGTGGTGCCGTAGCTTGTTTATGGCAAAAGTTCCCGTCATTAACTACCTTCCAGTTGCGACAAATTATCCGGATGTCGTCCAGTCAATACCTGAATCCCAATAATACCCTGGGGTACGGTATCCCGGATTTTTGTCTGGCCTCTTCCATCCTTTCCGGAGTTTCTGATGTGAAAAATATAGAATATTATTTTACGGTATTCCCAAATCCTACACAAGGGGAAATAACCATCAGAAGTTACGATCCGGGATCAGCTCCGTTTCGTATTCAATTATTCGACTGGAATGGTCGAAGTCTGTATCAAAGCGACTTATGTTCGAACGGGCAACTCACACTCAGTGTGCTGAATAATCTTCCTTCAGGAACCTATCCGATGCAGATATATTCCGGTCAGCAGCGTTACAGTACCACTATTAGAAAACAGTAATAAATGGTCTGTACTGAATTTATGAAGCCAGGATTTTTCCTGCTTCGGAAGCATATTCCGTAATCCAGGTATTCAAATCATTTCGGAATTGTTCATCCTGTAAATTCTGATCGAAGGAGCCCCGTTCCATAATTTTCTGCAACAGAATATCCTGTGCTTGCTGGCAGGCTAACGCATCGGCATAGGGCGTATGTGAAAAAGAAACCATTTCATACACTGAGTTAAATTGACCGGGAAACAGAAGTCCGAGTTGCTTTTCAATTCGCTTCCTTTCCAGAAAAACAGGATCAGCCACCTTATCGCGCATCTCAATAAAATTCTGCAATGCCAGTTCTGCAACAGCATCCCCATTTCGTTTGCGAAGCTGTTGATACTGAAGCAGTAATTCGTTCCAGTCATCGCCCTTATACCCATCCAGTAGCTCGGTGAAGATGCGGCAATCTTCAAAACCGGCATTCATACCTTGTCCGTAAAATGGTACAATGGCATGTGCAGCATCGCCGATCAGCATACTTTTATTTTTATATACCCAGGGGTAGCATCGGACAGTCACGAGCGAAGAGCTTGGATTTTGAAAAAAGTCGCTTTTTAAATCCGGGATTAAATCCAGGGTATCATGAAATTCTTTTCTGAAAAAATCTTCTACCTGATCAGGTGTCTGCAGCGATTGAAAGGATGCCTTCCCCTCGAATGGAAAGAAAAGGGTGCAGGTAAATGAGCCATCAAAATTTGGCAAGGCAATGAGCATGAAGTTTTTGCGGGGCCAGATATGAAGTGCGTTTTTCTCCATCCGGAAAGAGTTTCCATTACCGGGAGGAATATATAGTTCTTTATAGCCGTGTTCGATATAAAATTGCGAATAGTTAAAGCGGTCAGTTTTAACATACGCATTGCGAAGGGAAGAAAAAGCACCGTCGGCTGCAATTAAAAAATCTTGCTCGTGCCGGGTATGGCTTTCCTGATGAAGCATATCAGTAATCTGCAGTTGATTCGTATCCAAATCCACTTCATCAACACGTTGATTAAACCGGATTTCTACACCACATTCTTCAGCCAGACTCATCAGTTTTTTATTCAGTTCGCCCCGGCTAACGGAATAAATTGCTTCATTGTTTTTGCCATAAGCCTGAAAAATCTGTGTACCCTCTGTCGAATGAATCTGACGACCATACATCGGAATGGCGATGGATTCAATATCGTTTCTTAATCCGGCCATTTCAAGTGCCGCCCAACCGCGAACACTCATGGCCAAATTGATGGACCGGCCTGCTGAAATATTCTGTTTGCGCATATCGGGTCTGCGCTCCAGAATTTTAACCTGATACCCCCTTTTTTGGAGTAATATGCCTAAAAGGGAACCAACCAGTCCGGCTCCAAGCAGTGTTATTTTCTTTTCCATGAAAGGCCAAATTAATATTTTCTGTCGGTAATATAATGCACAAGCACCTCCATTTGGCGGCGGTCTTCCGAATCGGGCAATTCGTGAAGAACCTGAATAGCCGAATCGATTATTTCCTGCATTTTTTGTTCTGCATAGCGTATACCGCCATGTGCGATTACGGTATCAATAATAAACCGCACTTCTTCCTTTACCTGAATGGGGTGTTTGAAAATCCGTATAATCTTTGCCTTGGTACTTTTATCGCAATGCTGAAGGGTATAAATCAACGGCAAGGTCATTTTCTTTTCCTTAATATCGTTTCCGGTGGGCTTCCCTACATCGGCTTTCCCGTAATCGAAAAGATCGTCGCGGATCTGAAAGGCAATCCCGATTTTTTCACCAAATACACGAAAACGTTCGGTGAGCTGATCATCCTGCGAAGCCGACCAGGCACCGGCTGAACAGGCTGAAGAAATTAACGAAGCGGTTTTACAGCGGATGATATCGAAATAGATTTCTTCGGTAATATCGAGGCGCCGTGCTTTTTCAGCCTGTAACAGTTCGCCTTCACTCATGTCTTTTACAGCAGTAGCCAGAATTTCAAGCACCCGGAAATCGCCATTGGTCAGCGCCAGCAAAAGGCCTTTCGATAACAGATAATCGCCAACCAGCACAGCGATCTTATTTTTCCAAAGCGCATTAATCGAAAAAAAACCCCTTCGGCGGGACGAATCATCTACCACATCGTCGTGCACCAGAGTGGCAGTATGTAATAATTCAATCAGGGAGGCGGCCCGGTAGGTTTGCTCGGTCACCGGTCCGCAAAGGCGGGCGCTTAAAATGACAAATATGGGTCGAAGTTGTTTCCCTTTGGTCCGGACAATATACTTCATGATATTATCCAGCAGAGACACTTTGCTTTTTACGGCACCATTAAAGTTACTTTCAAAGGATTTCAGTTCCTCTTTCAGGTATACTTTAATGTCCTTCATGTCTTCGCACAATGATAAACAAGGGCTTGTAAATAAAAAAAAGAAACATGATAAAATTATTGCAATTGCAGAACTTTTATATCTTTGTATGATAAAAATTAAAATACGTAAAGTATGTCAAATAAAAAACGCCTTCTCTTACCGGTGCTTGTTACGGTTTTGACCTTGTCGTTTCTGACGGCTTCGTCGCAGGAAACTACCAAAACAGAAAGCAGTTCTGTCAGGGTGTATCGCGGTTCAGGATATGATTTTCTGGATACGACATTGATACCAGCCCGCCGGATGGATCAGCAGCGCGATTTTCTGAATGATAAATATGACTTCCCTTCCAAACCCCGCAACCAATGGGAGATTGGAATCAGTGGAGGTTTTTTTAATGTATCCGGGGATGTACGTACCAAAATGCCCTGGCGTGCAAAAAATGCAGGTCAAACACTGGGCTTTGGAGTACACGTGCGGAAAGCCTGGGGGTATATTCTTTCTACCCGTTTGCAATATCTGCATGGCAAAGGGTCTGGATTTAACTGGCAATCAGCAACCGGTTATGCCGATCATGGCAGTCAGAACCCATGGACTGCTTTAGGATATGGTTACAAACCGGTGTTTTATAACTACCAGACGAATGTGGATGAATTGTCGCTCCAACTGGTTGCTTCTTTAAATAATATTAAATTCCACAAAGCCCGTAACAAGGCCAGTGTATATGCTCTGGCGGGGTTAGGAGGCATGTTATATGATACCTGGGTAAAAAAAAAAAAAAACGGACAACCGTACAATTTTACATCCATCATT
>CAYWKR010000197.1:0-4753 GCA_964458785.1 uncultured Bifidobacterium sp.
AATGATGGTCTGGTTTCCAATTTTAGTCTGGTAATGGGTATTGCCGGTGCCAGCAGCGGACAAAAGGAAGTACTCTTAACTGGTTTGGCCGGACTTTTAGCCGGAGCCTTGTCGATGGCATTGGGCGAATGGATTAGTGTTCGCAGTTCGCAGGAATTGTATGAAAATCAAATGGAACTGGAATGGGACGAACTCGTACATAATCCCGAAGGTGAACAAAAAGAGCTCGCATTGATTTACGAATCCAAAGGTATTCCCGAAGAGGAAGCCCGCCGCTTAGCCGCGGAAGCTATGCTTGACAAAGAGAAAGCACATGGGTTACTGGTAAAAGAAGAATTGGGAATACAACCCGAAGAGTTGAAAGGGTCGGCCATGGAAGCAGCTTTCACATCGTTCTTCCTGTTTGCCATAGGAGCTATTATTCCTGTGATTCCCTTTTTCTTTACCGGAGGAAATACTGCCATCGTAGTAAGTGCCATGGGCAGTGCAGCGGGTTTGTTTCTTATTGGTTCCGCCATCACCTTGTTTACCGGTAAGAGCATTCTGTATTCCGGTTTCAGACAGGTATTATTTGGACTACTCGCTGCTGCTATTACTTTCGGTATTGGTCGTTTAATAGGAGTCAGTATTGGATAGAATAAACCGCATTAAAATCGAATAATATGTTTTCACAACCCAATGTTCATTTAGTCATCAATCACTTGCCCGTATTTTTTCCACTGGCCGCTCTTTTATTATTACTTCTGTCCCTGCTCCTCCGGAATGAAGTTGTTCTTCGATGCGCCTACTTCTTATTGATATGTACTGCCCTGGGTGCATTTGTTGTTTCAGTCAGTGGTGAAAGAGCTGAAGAAGCGGTAGAACATCTTCAGGGATTCGATAAGCATCTGATTCATGAACATGAAGAATGGTCTGAACGTTTTTCTTTATTCTCATATCTCACTGCCATTTTATCTCTTTTAGGAATTTGGTTTAGTATAAAAGGGAAACGCGCAGGAAGTTTATGGCGCTGGCTGGTATTGGTTTGTGGAATCGTGCTGATGGCGATGGCGTTCCAGACCGGACATAGCGGTGGTTTGATCCGTCATAGTGAAATAGCCGGGAATACAGCGCCCGCATCTGTATCGGATCCTTCAACTGAAGATTAAACTTTTTTGCCTTCTACGAAATACATATCAATGAGGCCTTTGTTTTTGGCTTCGATTTTTCCACGGAAACTGCAACGATATTTATCTTTTATCAGTACATAGGTTTCGCCACTGATATTAATTTTTCCGGGTTCTCCGCTACTTTCCATCCGGGAGGCAATATTCACCGTGTCGCCCCATACGTCGTAGGCAAATTTCTTCAAGCCCACAATGCCGGCTACAACGGGACCTGAATGAATACCTAAACGCATCTCTAAAACAGGAATACCAAGCGCTCGATCTTCTTGTTGTCTTTGTAAAACCAACTGGTTAATAGCCATGGCGGCTGTAATAATATGCTCGGCATGCATGGGATCCGGTAAGGGTAAGCCGGCCACACACATGTATGAATCACCAATCGTTTTTATTTTTTCAATGCCCATGCTCATACAGATCCGGTCGAATTCCTTGAAATAGGAATCAATTTTCTGAACTAGTTCGGAAGGGGTTAATTGTTCGGCTATGGTCGAAAAATTTTTAAAATCGGTAAAGAGTACACTCACTTCGTTGAAATGCCGGGCTTCGGCGGTACCAAATTCCTTTAACTCATGGGCTATCTCAGCGGGAAGAATATTAAGCAATAAATTCTCACTTTTCCCCATTTCCATTTTAATTCGATTCCGTTGACGAAAGAAGACTATCGAAAAGAGGCACATCAGAATAAAGCCGCCAATAAAAAAGTTCCGTAAAAGACGTTGACGTTCGATTTCCTGTTTTTGCAACTGCTGATTCTTAGTCATTAAACTCCGTTCCTTTGCCCGGTTTTTTTCATCGAATTCAGTTTGAAGTTTCAAGAACTGATCTTTTGATTGTGATTCCTGCAGACTGTCATTAAGTAAAACATATTTCTTATAATGTTCGAAGGCAAGTAGCATATTCCCATGCCTGTCGTAATACTCACTTAAATATTTAAAAGCATCCCGTTGTTTGCTGATATCCGCATAACGTATGCCCAGTTTCATGTATTCAAGAATTTGCTGTTCTGCATGAATGGGTGAAAGACCAGCTGCAATGAGTTCTGAATCGCTCGATTCTTTCATACATAACCCCAGACGTACTGCAGCGTTCGCTTCTCCATTGTTGCCAAAAAGTTGTTTATCCAGTGGTACTAACTTCTTCAGGGTTTGAAGTGCCCCCACACGATTATTCAAAGCCAGATAATACTCGGCATAGGTTGCATAATTTCCTGAAAGGGCTACCATATCGTTGTTTTTTTTGGATAGCTGCTCACCTGAATCCAGGTATCGCTTTGCGCGAACGGTATCATTGGTTACCAGGTATAAACCAGCTACCCGCGTATAAGCATAAGCCAGTTCATAGTTTATTTTATTTTTTTCAAATACCTGAATGGCTGGTACTAAATATTCAAGGGCCTTTTTATACAAATTCATACCCGAATACAAACTGCTGATTTGTAAATCGGTAGCGGAGGCTAAATATTCCGATCCGATGGAATCGGCAAGATTGCGTGCTTCGAATGCCATCTCCAATGCCTTGGAAATTTTTGATTGGTACTTTAACGTATATGAATAATTTAATAAGATGTTTTGGAGTGGAAATAGAAATCCTTTGCTTCGGCTAATGGAAGTTGATTTATTAAAATACCATGCGCAGGAATCGTATGAACCGATATAAGAGTAATACGTTGTAATGCTATTTAATGCATTCACCTCTACTATGGGATCAAATTGCTTACTATTCAGTGAGAGTGCCTGTCGCAGACTGAGTAAACAATTCGAATCGGCTGAGAGTGTAAGTTGTATAGATGCTTTGGTAATTAAAGTGTATGCTCTTTCGTTGGTCAATTGATTTTTTATGGCCATGGAAAATGCCGAATCGGTTAATCTCGTTGCTTTTTCCGTCTGCGACTTTCCGAGAAAATAGAATCCCAGATTAGCGAGACAATTGACCTGTCCTCCCATATCGCCTAATTGAATATATAATTTCTGAGCCTGAAGTAATGGGGCATAGACCAAATCGTTATTGTACTTATACTGAACTGCCAGAGAGTACAAATAGTAGGCAAATGCCTTGGCTTTGAGTCCGGTCTCTTCATTAGTTTTTTGTATCACTTTTTGAGCATAAGCAATGGAACTGTCGAGTTGAATATTTAAATAGGCATCTGCCAGCGAATCGTATAGGTTGATTCGGTTTTTTTCTTCTGTATTAGCCACTTTCTTTTTCAGTGATTGAATACGACTTGGTTGTGCATGAACTAATGGATGTACAAAAGCAAGCATGATAGCCAGACTGAACAGAATTCCAAGTGCGGATGTAGATACTTTCATAGGAGCGGCTTAATGGTATGATTGAACTAATCGATGTCGAAAACAAAGCCTCCATAGATACGACCGTTGAATACAGCTATTTTTGGTTTATGCTGTTCGTTCACCAAATGACCTTTGTCGTTTATATACGCTAATCGAAAATGCTTCAATCGGAATGAAATGGAATAGGATCCGTTTCGCATACCCAAACCCGCACTGAGGAGCGCATTATTGAATGGAACCACATTCAGGCCTACTAAAAGATTGAGTTTCCCATCGGATGGAATAAACAGATCGGCTCCTATATGCCAGCGTTTATATTGGTACAGCGCCCCCAATCCAAGCGTCCGTTGTCGTAACATAACCGGCATGCTATCGGACGGTAAAAATGCATCACCATATAAGGACGTTCCGGTTAAATTCATCAGATTCATGCCGAGTCTGATTTGACTGGCAGGTTGGAAGGTAAGCGAGAGATCCGCATCAATGACCTGCTTTTGAATGCTACTATCGGTAAACGACCAATGGCCGTCATTTTCCACTAAAGCGAAGTTGGGAATATTAAACGATTGGCCATTCATCTTCACGGCTATCCCTAAGGCTATTTTATGATGCAGACGCCAGGCAGCTGAAACGTACACAGTATATTCATACAAATGCATCTTCAGCGAATCTTCCCAACGAAAGTTTTGATTTTGACTAAAACGGGTTTTCCGGAATTCATCCTGACGGCTTCCCAACGCGGCAACGCCAAACGATAGTTTTTCACTCACTGGAAAGAACCCACTAAGCCGGGCATAATTATGGTAATTACTGAAGGTGCTGATATGATGTCGCTTTCTTGAAAAAGCCATGGCCGAAGCATTGCTTACCACCGCATCACTCATGTCCCGAATAGGATTTAATGTCATTCCGGGAAGGGCTGTATGTAACATGACTGAACCCTGTAAAAGGGTTCCATAACTGATTTTCCCCGCATTCATCGAGTACACATCAAATCGGCCAGTGGGAAATCCGGTAGCGCCTGCCACAGTTACCAATCCAGTAAGCATATTTAAAAAAGCAGGTGTTCCGGTTAATACCGCTGCGGTAGTGACTTTATTCAAATCCTGTCCTTTCTGTTCTGAAACGAGCTGATAAATACTGTCGGCAGCTACCGCCTTTAATTCAGCTTTGTCGCAATGGGTTTTTAGCATCCAGTCTTTTATGGTTACATACGATTTATCGTCCTGCCGGTGCATCCGGTCCTGATCTTCAGAAATAAAAACCCGATACACCGATTCGCGACAGGAACTGCAA
>CAYWKR010000198.1:0-4752 GCA_964458785.1 uncultured Bifidobacterium sp.
ACAAACCATTGCCTTTTAAATACTTGTATCCCAGTACAAAAAGGGTAACGGCAACAATGCCCAATATGGCGATTCGTATTTCTTTAGTTAGCGTCAATGGTATGTATTTCGGTGGTTGTTAACCTCGTTCTTTAATTATTTGTATGGTTTCTTTTTCGGCATCCATCTTATAGGCTTTAATTCCGTTAAAAATGGAATAGGCCACTTCCTGTTGCCCGAGTTCTGAATTCAGATAATTTTCTTCTTCGTAATTATTCAGGTATCCGATTTCAACCAATACACCCGGCATGGCACTGCTGGCTAATACCTGCAGACTTTGCTGGCGTACTCCTTCACTCACCCTGCCCTGCTGTACAAAACCATCATTAATTTTTGAGCCCAGCACAATGCTGGAAGCCAGAAAAGCCTGAGAATATTGTGCTACAATAATTTGAGTCGCGGGGTCATTCGGGTTTAATAAATCCTCATTCTCTCCCAGATTCTGGGTATTGTCGCCAATGGCATTTTCTTTTTCATCGATACGGGTGGGTCCGCAAATCAATACCAGAGTTCCCTTCACCGGTGAATTGCGTCGGGGCGTGGAATTTACATGAATAGAAATGAACAGATCAGCTTTTTCGCGGTTGGCTACCTCCGTACGGTAAATACACGATTCACGGGGTGTGAGAATATCGCCCCCTGCCAGCACATCATTTTCACGGGTATAAACCACCTTCACGTCCTTCAGGCTGTCCTGTATCATTTTACCCACCTTTTTTGCTACAGCCAGTGTAATATCCTTTTCGAACGAATACATACCATGACAGCCGGGATCTTTTCCACCATGTCCGGCATCGATCAATACCTTTCGTATTTTTTTCTTAGCCTGAGCCGGAAACACGAAAGACACAAAACCAATGAGCAGAATAAAATGAATTATCGGCAAACTGTACTTTTTCAATCTGATCATCCGTTCTCGCTGATGCTTTTAACCCTTCAATATAAAAGGAGATTCAATTGTTTGTATACTTTTGTCGGGCCCATGCCCGGAACGCGTAAAAATAGGTATAAAATCCACGAAAAAAGAAAGGCATTGCGGACTTATTTCGGACTGCTGCTTTTGTTTTTGAATTCTTTAACAAGCGCCCAAAATATCAAGCCGGCATCAGACAGCGTGCGTATCTCGAAGGATAAACCCGAACATCCGGTTCAGTATAAAGCGGCTGATTCTATTGTGTACTATGCCCGAACAAAGGAGCTTGTTCTGCACCGGAAAGCCGAAATCAGTTATGATGAACTGAAAGTGACGGCCGACTGGATTGCCTACAATCAGGATTCAAGTACGCTTAATGCCCTGCAAAAAAAAGGAGATAGTGTAGCCAGCGACGAGAAACCCCGTATTACACAAGAACAGGAATCATCGACCTTTACAGCACTTCGTTACAATTTTAAATCAAAACGGGCCCTGGTTGAAAATGCTTATTCGCAATATGGTGAAGGGTTCATTCACAGCCGGCAGGTAAAACGGAATGGCAATACCGAAGTGAGTGGATTCCGGAATATTTATACCACCTGTAATGAAGAGCATCCCCATTTTGGTATTGCAGCGCGAAAGATAAAAATTGTGCCTAATCAGGTGGCAGTCTCCGGAAGTGCCAATCTGGTGATTGAAGATATTCCCACTCCCCTCATTCTTCCGTTTGGATTATTTCCATTGCAGAAAGGTCAACGCAGTGGCTTTAAACTTCCCACGTACGATATGAGTGAGCAACTCGGATTCGGACTGCGGGAACTGGGATACTATTTTGCGCTGGGCGAACATGCCGACTTATTATTGAATACTGATTTGTATGCCTATGGCTCTTACCGGCTTGGATTTAATAGTTCATACCTATACCGGTATCGGTTTAATGGTTCCCTTTCATTCAATTATGCTTATACGAAAATTGGTGAACCTTATGAAGCCGGCAGTCAGCGCTATGGTGCCTACGCCATCAACTGGAATCATTCCATTCATCCGAATATCATGCCCGGTGCCAGTTTCAATGCCAATGTGAATGTGGTAAGCAGCCGGAATTATCAACGCTTCAATTCCTATGATGCCAACCGTTACCTCAATAATAACTACGCTTCCAATATTTCGTATTCAAAAACATGGGCCGGAAAACCCTATAACTTTACGGCTTCGCTCCGGCACCAGCAAAATACGCAAACACATAATGTTGCGGTTACACTTCCCGAACTGGCTTTTTCGGTATTGCAGTTATATCCCTTCCAGTTCCGTAATGATATTGTAAAACCCCGCTGGTATGAAAAAATCAGTTTCTCATACAACCTCAATGCGTCAAACCAGCTCACCTTCAACGATAGTACATTCTCCTTACGTACACTGCGCTTACGGGATTTTCAGAATGGATTCAAACACCAGATACCCATTGCAGCCTCATACAATATATTGAAGTATATCAATGCCAATACCACGTTGAATTATACCGAACGCTGGTATACCAAACGCGAATTCCGATCGTATAATTTCAACGAATTCAAAACAGATACCGTGATCACAGATGGTTTTTTTGCCACGCGGTATTTTGATGTAACCAGCACCCTCTCGACACGTATTTATGGAATCCGTCTTTTTCGCCATGGTTTGATCCGGGGCATTCGCCATGTACTCACCCCCACCCTGAGTGCGAGCTATCATCCTGATTTTGGTTCGGGTATAGCGCAGTATTACTACAATACCCTGGCTGATAGTAATTATACCAAGGCACGTTATTCGTATTACGACGGTAGTTTATTTGGTGTTCCTCCGGACGGAAAATTTGGAGGTCTGCATTTCGGTTTGGGAAATACACTTCAGATGAAAGTCAGAAACAGAAAAGACACCCTGAATGGCATTCGGAAAGTAAACCTGATTGATGGACTGGATTTCAGCGGATCCTACAATTTTGTGGTTGACTCGTTCCAATGGAGTACTATGAATGTAAGATATCGTACTACCCTGCTAGACAATATCGGTATTTCAGGTAGTTTGTCATATGATCCCTATGCCATCGATTCAGTAAGTGGACGCCGTATGAGCAAAACCGAATGGAAGACGAATCACCGACTGCTTCGATTCCGTTCAGCTGACGTTTCGGTTCGTGCACATTTACCCACGCGGAAACAAAATACCGCATTAAATAAAGCCAGTGAAGATCAAAAAACAGCGTTGGGTAACGCTTATTCACGGTATGCCGATTTTAATGTTCCATGGAATCTGGATGTCAATTACAGTATTTCACTGAATAAAAATTATCTGGTGGCTTCCCGCAAAGACACCCTGGTATTCGATCAGAACCTGAACTTCTCGGGCGATGTGAATCTTACGCCAAAATGGAAAATCGGAATCAGCAGTGGTTACGATTTTCGTTTAAAACAAATGACCTATACCTCGTTTGAAATTTTCAGGGATCTGCATTGCTGGGAAATGCACCTGAACCTGATTCCCTTTGGCTATTTACGGAGTTATAACTTTACACTGAATGTAAAATCCAGTGTGTTACAGGATTTGAAGCTGGTACGAAGAAAAGACTTCAGAGATAATTTATAATATAACTCCTACGGTACTGTGTTTATTCGAGATAAGCACCACTTACTTTTCCTTTTTCCATTTCCACTACAATATGATCCTGAATAGTGGTGGATAATTGCATTCCAATATAATCACAGGAAACCGGAAAGGATTTATGCCGACGGTCGACCAATACCGCAACTTGTATAGAAGATTGCACCTGGTGCAAAAAAGGACTCATGGCGTACAATAAGGTTCGTCCCGAATTCGCCACATCATCGATCAATATAACCGGATGCTGAGCCACCTGACCGGCCTGTTTACATTCAACTTCCACCGGGTTTTTTTTGTTGATACTGACCGATATTATTTCAATGGTCAAGGGACAAATTTTCTGCAATTTTTTTTTGAGTACTTGTGCAAGATCCATACCCCGTTCTTCGATACCCGCCAGAACCAGATGAGAGGCTTCGGTATGGTTTTCGTATATTTCATACGCCAGTCGGGTTAAACGAAGATCGGCCTGAGCAGCATCCATCAGAAGGGTTCTTTTCATTCTTGAATATACTTTAACTGTAAAAATAGTTATTACCATTCAATCCCCCATAGTAGAAAACTGCAGCCGCCTGATGTACATTTGTTCGGATGGGTATACTACCCGTATAATACATTACAGGTATGCAACTGATACAACAAATCGCATTTATTCTGTTTAGCGGAGCAGCCATTTTCCTGTTCCGAAAAAAAATTCTTGAAATACGCAGAACGATACTTCTGGGAAAAGAAATGCAAAGCGGGGGCGACACCAAACTCCGGTTCCGAAACCTTATGCTCAATGCCTTCGGTCAAAAAAAGATGTTCAGCAATCCATTGGTAGCTGTTCTGCATTTTTTTGTGTATGCCGGGTTTATCATTATCAATATTGAGATTCTTGAAATTATTCTCGACGGTATTATGGGTTCACACCGGATGTTTTATCCGGTATTGGGTAGTTTGTATACTGTATTAATCAATGCCTTCGAAATACTCGCCTTTTTAGTTTTGCTTGCCTGTATCGTGTTTTTGGTTCGCAGAAATATAGTGAAGGTGCGTCGTTTGAATATGGGTGAATTAACAGAGGGCTGGCCTAGGAAAGATGCCAATATCATTCTTGGATTTGAAATTGTACTGATGACACTTTTTCTGGTCATGAATGCTGCCGATTATAATCTGCAATT
>CAYWKR010000199.1:0-4712 GCA_964458785.1 uncultured Bifidobacterium sp.
ATGGTGTGGGTGAGGATGTTTTCTTTCTGTCTAACGGCCATATTTCGCCCCTTTTTTATAGTGTGTTATCGCGTAGCGGGTATTTCCCCATTGAAGAAATGGCCAGTTTCCGAAAGCTGAATTCCCGCTTGCAGGGACATCCGGCTACCCATGAGCATTTACCGGGTATTCGCGTGGCCAGTGGTTCACTCGGACAAGGACTCAGTGTTGCTGCCGGTGCTGCTTTAGCCAAGCGGCTGAATGGCGACGACCGTTGGGTGTTTTCACTGCATGGTGATGGCGAACTGCAGGAAGGACAAAACTGGGAAGCCATATTGTTTGCGGCCCATCATAAACTCGATCACCTGATTGCAACAGTAGATGTAAATGGTCAGCAAATTGATGGTAGTACCCGTCAGGTTATGAATCTCGAAAGTTTGGAAGCCAAATGGTTATCGTTCGGTTGGGATGTAATGCATATGGATGGTCACTCCATACCAGAAATAGTAGAAACCCTTGAAGCGGCAAAAGCAAAGAAAGGGTTAGGAAAACCCATTTGCATTCTGATGAAAACAGTCATGGGTAAAGGGGTCGATTTCATGGAAGGAACTCATGAATGGCATGGAATTGCTCCCAACGATGAACAACTCCAAAAGGCGTTGGCACAATTACCCGAAACGCTGGGCGATTATTAATTAATGAAACACTTTTCGGTCATCGGGTTGAAGAGGTGCTGGCTGCTGTCTGCATTTTTTTTCTTACCCGTTATCCTGGGAGCAGCCGGTCCGCGAAAAACAAGAATTCTCTTTTTACTGGATGCATCTTCCAGTATGACCTATACCTGGAATCCGGGTTTTACCCGTTTTGATGTAGCGGGGAATATTCTGCTCAAGATCATGGACAGTATTTATTCGCTCAATAATGAAATTGAGTTTGCTGTTCGTGCCTATGGTTCAGGATATGCAGCACAACTTCATAACTGTACCGATACCAAACTGGAAGTACCCTTCAATTTACAGAACACCGATCAGATTAAAACCCGTCTGGCTAATATTCATCCCGTTGGGTCTTCTCCGATTGCCTACAGTTTGAAACAGGCATCAGATCATGAACTCAATCAGGTGAGTGAGTACGACTATAGTGTAATTTTTATTACCGATGGAGGAGAGAGTTGTAATGGAGATGTATGTGGGGTTTATCAGGAACTCCTCCAGAAAAAAATTTCAATTAAACCGTATATCATCGGACTTGATAGTAATGAAACCCTGAGGTCGTATTATCAATGTATGGGTGATTATATTCAGGTGAATAATACGGACGATATTGACCGGGCAATCAGATTAATTGTGGAAGCGAATCAGAGCATCATTCAAAAACCACGACAACTGAATCTTCAAACCCGCTATTCGAATGTAAGTAGTATTAAAGACAGTATACCGGTGGTTCCGGTTACTGAACCGAAGAAAATAATTGAACCCGAATCCATACGGGGGTCTTTCATTGCGGGGCGGCTACATAGCGACGCGGTATTCCGCAAAGCCATGGCGAGAAAAATTATTCGTCAAAAAGCTGTGCTTCATTTCGATTACGAAGAACCGAAAAAAAATAGCAGGGATCTGGCAACACTCTATTCATATCCATATCATGTACCGGTTTATCCTATGAAATGGAAGATCAGGACTATGCCCGCCAATCGCAAACAGAAAGCAGTATTGCATTTTGAGTACGAAGAAGCCAGAAAGAATAGTCCGGATATGCAATCCCTGGCAAGCTATTATCCTAAACCTCTGAACAGGAAAGTGGCTGCGATACCTATCCGGAAAAGTAATTTCCGTTTTGCCCGGAAAGCGTCCCTGCAATTCGAATATGAAGAACCAAAGAAAAGCAGTCCGCCTATGGAGGGTATAGCACCTCAATATCGTTTAACCGTCTTGAAACGATCTGTGCCTTTACTGAGTCTTCGTAAAAACAATATTAAATTTCCCCGAAAAGCTTCTTTGGCCCTTGAATATGAAGAGCCTAAAAAGACAAGTCCTGTCATGGCGATGATTCGCATGATGGAATCGGGAGTAAAAATTCAGAAGGCTGCCGCCAGGATGGAAGTAAAACGAAAAGGTCCGGCTCTGGCAAAAAAAGCCAGTTTGATTTTACCGTACGAGGTGCCTCCTAAAATAAATATGGCCGAATTGAGTTTTGTGAAATACCCCAGGCGATATTCGTATGCCTTTCGCATGCCCGATACCCATCCTATGGATCTGAAAGGGAGAAGGGCTACTCTTCATTTTAAAGTAGAAGAACCCAAAGCAACGGCCACGGCAAAGAAAGATACCGTTTTACCTTCTTCGTTCCCAAACCCGAGCGTGGAATTTACCACCGAAGTAGTAAGCAGCACCGATACCCGGGTACAGGTATTTTTTAAGGGCACTAATGGTAAAACGTATCCGAATGCCAAACCGATGATTGAAATGCAGGATGTGCGCACCCAACAAACTGTTCGTTCGTTTAAACGGGAAATGAAGGGAGCGGATCCGGTTCCACAGGAGGTGCCTGCTGGGAAGTATAATCTGATCATAAAAGGGTTCGACGATTTATATGCCAACAATATTGAGATTGCACCCAATACAACCACTAAGGTTATAATCAAGGTGAGCGATGGTACGCTGAAGTTTACCTATCAGGGAAATATCAAACGCCCGGTAACTGAGTACAGAGCTATCGTAAATCGTCGTTTTCATGATGGTGCCACCGTGATTCAGCGTTGCGATGAAACCAAATTGTATGAACCCGGTACCTACTATGTCGAAATCAATACCTTGCCTGTATATAAAGCCAGCATCGATTTAACATTCGATGCTACCTACGAAATTCAGATCAGTGAACCCGGTACACTGGCGGTCATGAATTCGAATAATCTTGGAAAGGTTCAGATTCAATCGATGTTAGGCGATCAGTTTGTAACTATATATACCATGAATGTGAATGGTAATCCGGAAAACCAACGGGTTCAGTTACTTCCCTATTCCTATAAACTGATTTACCCGGTTGATCCTAAAATGCCGCAATTAGGTAACAAGGAACTGATGATTAAAATACGTTCCAACAGCCAACAGGAATTGGAATTGAAATAAACTTCTGGTTTTTTTTCATAGTATATTAGCGATACATAAAAAATGTACTCATGAAAAAATATATCCTACTGTTTGTTATTATGGCATTAGGCCTGTGGACCAAAGCACAAACTTCAGCTTGCACCTACACAAAAACGCAATCAGGCAATACGGTTACGTTTAACTATCCGCCTATGATTACTATTTATGTGCTGGATTCAGCACTCTGGAGTTTCGGTGATGGGAATACCTTGTTTCAGATGACCGGAACTTTTACCGCAAATGTTATACATACCTATACTGCTCCCGGAACCTATAATGCCTGCCTCACCATGTGGTATCATCAGATTGGCAGTACGGTGACCATTACCTGCACGGCTTGCCAGACTGTTACTATTGGCGGTTCGGTTCCCTGTAGCGCCTCCTTTACCAAAGTGATTTCAGGGGCAATATGTAGTTTTACTTCCACGTCCAGTGGCCCGGGACCTATTTCATCTGATCTTTGGGTGTTTGGTGATGGAAGTCCAAATGCCACTATTCCGAATCCGGTACATACGTATCCCGGACCGGGCACCTATCTGGCATGCCACACCGTCGGTGGAGGAACCAGTGCCGGTACATTTACCTGTACTCATTGTGATAGTGTTATTATTGCTGGTCCACCCCCGATTCCTTGTGTGGCGACGGCCAATTTCAGTTTCACTACCACCGGCTTATCAGCAGCTTTCCTGAATACCAGTACTTGTACGGCTTGTTCTACTCAGGTAAGCAGTTGGAATTTTGGCGACGGCAGTCCAATTTCGAACATAACAAATCCTACCCATACCTTTCCATCGGCAGGTACTTATACCGTATGTCTAACGTATGTAGGAACCGATAGTTCAGGAAATAACTGTTCCGATACACTATGTAAAAGTGTGACGTTGAGTTTGCCCAGTCAGTTGAACGATTACAAGGCAACTTCGTTAACAATATTTCCAAACCCGACCCGGGATCAGATCGAATTTGTTCTGCCCACAGGCACAGCGGTGAAAAAGGCGTATATAAGTGATATCAGCAGACGAAAAGTGATGGAATTCGAAACAGCATCATGGAACCAGAGCGTCCGGTTGGATCTTCCGGGTTTGCAAGGGGGTAATTACTTCCTGCATGTGGAACTGGCTAATGGAGAACGGTATTTTGCCCGTTTCTGTAAAACGGAATAAGGCGTTTATCCCTTGTTTTTGAAGGATTTTAAATATAAGGGAAGAAAATATTAAAAATTTTAATACTCATGCCAACGGATACACATTGGGCGTCGTCTTGATAAGTAACTCTGTCCCAAGAGTTTTCCCCCTTTGTGTTTTTTAGTGAAATAAAAAGCGAACCTCCCCCGGTTCGCTTTTTGTTTAGCAGTAAGGATTTTTCGGTTTTTTGTTTCAGGAAATAACACCCAGTTCTTTACCGATTTTTGTGAAGGCGGCGATGGCCGTATCCAGGTCTTCCCGTTCATGCGCAGCACTCACCTGAACACGGATTCGGGCATTTCCTTTTGCAACCACTGGATAAAAGAAGCCCACCACATAAATGCCTTCTTCCAGCAAGCGGGCAGCCATTTTTTGAGCCAGTACGGCATCATACAACATG
>CAYWKR010000200.1:0-1924 GCA_964458785.1 uncultured Bifidobacterium sp.
GGTAAGGAAGTAACCGCTTGCTGATCGAGGAATACCTCTCCTTCGTCGGGTTTTATTAAACCAACCACCATATAAAATGTGGTAGTTTTACCAGCCCCATTCGGGCCCAGTAAACCAACAATTTCGCCCTGTTCAAGGGCAATACTCACCTGATTCACTACAGTGCGTTTGCCATAGCGTTTAATCAGTTGTGTGGTATGAATCCGGGAAACCATGAATCAGGATATAATTTTTTCCAGGCGAATACCGGCACTCAGGACCTGTGGTAATGGATCCTGACGCATAATTTGTTCTATTTGAATACGATACAATCCCGGGTGTGAAAAATGAATGGGTTGAGATGCCGGATGAATAGGCATCCGATGTTCCCATAGTTCATTCATTCCTTTGCCCAGCCATTTGCCATTGCTTTGTGCCAATGGAATTTCGATGCGGAATACCGAATCGTGTGGTGTTGCCATAAAATTGGCATGTATTTTCAGCCAGATATTCGAATAAGGGTATGCGTCAGTATGACGGAAAGTGAAATACAATTGATACGAGGCTGCTGTATCACTGATTTCAAATTCATATAGTGGTTTTACATCAGCACTCCAGCCGCGTTCGGAGAAGGAACTGTTTTTTTCAAACACGTCATTGTTCACACAGGATGAAAGCAAAGACCAAATTAAAAGTGCGAATGCGGTAAACAGATATTTCATGGCTCAGAGTGCGTTCAGTAATTGTTCTTTCGATTGTTCCAATTCATCTTTCATTTCAACAATCAGTTTTTGCAGGGTGGCATCATTGGCTTTTGAACCCATGGTATTAATTTCTCTTCCGATTTCCTGTAACAAAAATCCAAGTTTCTTTCCCTTCACCGGTTGATTTTCGTTGAGTAATTCCATGAAGTAATCGCAATGATGTGTCAGGCGGTTTTTTTCTTCGGTGATATCGAGACGTTCGATATAATACACCAATTCCTGTTCAAGCCGGTTTTGATCTATGTTTCCGTTTTGCACTTGTTCACTGAGCAGCGATTGAATTTTTTCCCGCAGTTTGTCCAGCCGCCTGCTTTCGGGCACCTGCACCTGGGTACACAGGGAATGGATGCGTTGAATATTTCCGCTGATTTGTTTTTCCAGCATGAATCCTTCAGTAATGCGGTGTTGAATCAGTTGTTCGCAACAGGTTTGAACAGCGACCGCCACCAGAGCCCATTGTTCTTCCTGAAACGAATCGGTACTGACAGAAACCACTTCAGGCATTCGCATAAGGGTAGCAAGAATATCATTTTGTTCCAGATTCAACTGCCGGGCAATTTGTGTGATAGCATCAAAATAATATACTGCCAGTTCGGTATTCACGGTCATGGGTTTTACCGATCCGTGCTGACGTAAAAAAATACTGCAATCAATACTGCCACGAATCAGAGCCTGTTGCACCAGATTGCGAAGTGGTATTTCGTAAGGTTTTAGAATAGAAGGAAGCTTGGCATTCCACTCGAATTGTTTGCCATTCAGTGAACGGATTTCAATGGTACAGAGATAATCTGAAAGTTGAATTTCCGCTCGCCCGAAACCGGTCATGGAATGAAGCATAGTAGTTTTTTTTTTGCGGCTAAAAGTAAAGTAAATCAAAAAAATATAGTTCCGGAATCAGAGATTTAAATCGATTTTGATGAAAATAACAGCAGATTCTGAAAAGTGCATCCAGTGAAAAATCAAAATTAAAATCAATGCAATGCCAGGTGTCTTTACAATATCTCTTTCTGAAAGTCTTGTAAATAAAGGGTTTCAGGCTATATGAAATAACAAACCCGGCAATGTGTATTACCGGGTTCGTTTGAATTTATGGGTTAGTAAGCGATATAACCATCACAAGTATAGTTTGAATTTCTTAATGGTGAAAAATATCTATTATCTCCCTGATTAAATACTGTTTT
>CAYWKR010000200.1:1934-4697 GCA_964458785.1 uncultured Bifidobacterium sp.
AATTTCTTAATGGTGAAAATTTTTTTTGAAAAAAGTTATTCACCGGATGTTAATACGAAACGCATGTTATGGCCGAGAAAATGATTTTCTCAATTATTCGTTCTGTTGTTTTAAGCAGTGCTTGGATACCATGATGCACAGGAATGAGGTACTCTGATTTAAATAAATGGTGGCACTGTTTTGATAATATGGATTAATCATTACTTTTATGAAAATTTGAAATTCAAGCAAGCGGCATTTTTTGTGGAGGCCGTTTAAATTGTTGGTATGAAATTAAAAGCCCCTGTCAGTGTAAAATGGATAGCATCGTTTATAGGTGCCGAATTAATAGGTGATGAGCGTATTGAAGCAGATGGAATAAATGAAGTGCATAAAATTACACCTGGTGATATTTCATTTGTAGACATAGAGAAGTATTACGCCCGACTGCTTCAAAGTGAGGCGGCAGTGATTATCATGAATAAGGTAGTGGAATGCCCTCCGGGTAAAGCGTTATTAATTACCAAGGATCCGGCGGGTGCCTATGTAAAACTGGTAAAACATTTTTGTCCATTCGAACCGGCTACATCCATGATCAGTGAAACGGCAGTAATAGGAGAGGGCACTGTGATTCAGCCGGGTGTATTTATTGGAAATCATTGCGTGATTGGTAAAAATTGCATCATTCATTCCGGTGTTGTGATATACGATGGAACCCGGATTGGCAATAATGTAAATATTCAGGGCAATAGTGTGATCGGAGGGGATGCCTTTTATTTTAATAAGCGAAATAATGAAGACCTGCTTTATCTGAAGCTTGAAAGTTGCGGATCAACCATTATAGAAGATGATGTGGAAATAGGAGCCTGTTGCACTATAGATCGCGGGGTAAGCGGTATTACAATTATCGGACAAGGAACTAAACTCGACAATCTGATCCATATTGGTCATGGTACTATTATAGGTAAGAATTGTTTATTCGCTGCCCAGGTAGGGGTGGCCGGAAAAGTTATTATAGGCGACAATGTACTGCTGTACGGACAGGTTGGGGTGTCTAAAGATCTGACCATAGAAAGCAATACCGTAGTGCTCGCGAAAAGCGGGGTTGGTAAATCCCTGCCCGGAGGTAAGGTATGGTTCGGAATACCGGTGCAGGATGCAAAAGATAAAATGGAAGAACTGGTATGGGTCAAACGTATTCCTGAATTGTGGGATCGGATGAAGAATGAATATTAATCTCATCGGGGGTAGTAAGCCTCAACCTATTTACGACCTAAGGTCCCTTATCAGGGGCCTTTCTTTTTCATATACATTCAGGTATAAGAAATCCACCTTCGGATAAAATTTCCCTGAATACTATTCCTGACAGGCGTTTTGTATCTGAAAGGGGAAATAGTTATTCCGGATTTAGCTTATCCCCCTTTAAATCATATTATCAGGCTGTTACCAAGACCTTGACCAGGTTCTGATTGCATTAAAGCACGCTTTTGCACATATTATTATTGATTTCCACATCTTATTCAGGTGTAATTGAGCAGAAAAGAGTCGTTTTCAAATTTTTTACAATTCAAAGTGCTGTAAATACGCGGCTTTGACTGTGTGGATAAATAAGATTTAAAAAAATATGTAGTAAAAAATGGGAAATAGTGTTTTTTTGTGGAAGGAAATGTTATTTTTGTTAACAGATGTCAAACGTTTTAGGCGAATTTGAAGTTACCCTGGATGCCAAAGGAAGGTTTATGATTCCTACTGGCTTCAAAAAGCAGCTGAGTGAAGCTGAGGGTGCTCGATTTGTTCTGAACCGGGGATTTGAGAAGTGTCTGACCCTTTATACACTGGAACAATGGAAGAAGGTGGAGAGCGTGGTCAGGCAGTTGAACGACTTCAATAAGAAGGCCCGTCAGTTTAAACGGGTATTTCTGAATGGGGCCACCTATCTCGAACCCGACGCAGCCGGCCGGCTTTTGATTCCAAAATCGATGTTGGCCTATGCAGGAATAACGAAGGACATGATGATGAACGCACAGGTCGACAAGATTGAATTATGGGATTTGGCTACACATGCTGCTGAAATCGCTTCTTATGGAGAAGTGGCCGACAGTATAGACACAGAGATGTTGGGAAGCAATTTCATGAATTCAATCGAGGGACTGTAGCATGCATCAACAGAGTACCTACCACCAGGCAGTTCTTTTATCAGAGTGTATTGAACAACTGAATATTCAACCCGATGGCTATTATCTCGACGCCACTTTTGGTGGAGGGGGCCATAGCAAAGCCATCTTGTCGAAGCTGGGCCCCAAAGGCCGGCTGATGGTTTTTGATCAGGATGAGGATGCCAGGAAAAATGATCCGGGCGATTCGCGTCTCCTTTTTATCAGGGAGAATTTTCGGTACGCCCACCGTTTCGTTCGTATGTATGGATGGAAACTAGATGGAGTTCTCGCCGATCTGGGTGTGAGCTCGTGGCAATTCGATACAGCCGAACGGGGGTTTTCAACCCGTTTCGATGCAGCTCTGGATATGAGAATGGACCTGCGGATAAAAACGGATGCTTCCGCCATATTAAACCAATATCCGGAAGCTGAACTATACAGGCTCTTTGAAGACTATGGCGAAGTTACCAATGCCCGGTCACTGGCCCGAAGTATTGTTGAATACCGAAAACAAGCTGCAATCAGCACCATTTCCGGGTTCAAACAACTTATAGGTCCCCAGGTATATGGTAACCCGAATAAGTATCAGGCCCAGGTATTCCAGGCTCTGCGTATTGAAGTGAATGAC
>CAYWKR010000201.1:0-4603 GCA_964458785.1 uncultured Bifidobacterium sp.
CTGTAAAGCGAGGTATCGGGGGAGAATTTTTCTTCGTTGAGATGAAATTGTCTGCAATACAATCTGAATTGCTGCTCAATTAATTCGGCTAATGTACCTTCCCCTTTCATCCGAACCCCAAAGCGATGATCGTTTAACTGCCCGCCATGGGCACCTGAAATCAGATTCAGCACCTTGTCCATCCGGTCGGGGAAATATTCTTTCAGCCAACTTCGGAACAAATCGGAAACTGCGCCATTTAAACGCACCATGGTATACCCCGCCTGTTTCGCCCCGGCCAGGGATGCTTTTCGTAAAACGTCATACATATCTGCATCATTCAAACCGGGAATCACAGGGGCATTCATTACCCCACAAGGAATGCCGGCTTTCGCCAGGGTTTCCAGAATACGGAATCGCTCTTCATATGTCGAGGTACGTGGTTCCAGTTTTCTTCGTAATAATTCATTGGTTGAAGTGATAGATACATAAACCATCACCAGCTGATGGCGATTCAGTTCAGTCAGCAAATCCAAATCACGCAGTACCAGTGCATTTTTTGTGATAATTCCCACGGCATTCCTATACTGCAAACAAACTTCCAGCAATTGACGGGTAATTTTCAGTTTACGTTCAATCGGTTGATAGCAATCGGTATTACCTGAAAGTGAAATAGCCTCGCCCTTCCATTTTCGGCTACTCAATAACTCCCGCAACAATTGGGGTGCCTGACGTTTTACCACAATACGGCTCTCGAAATCCACCCCGGCACTGAAGCCCCAGTACTCGTGCGAGTTTCGTGCATAACAATACACACAACCATGCTCGCAACCCTGATACGGATTTAACGACCAGGCAATCGGAATATCCGGACTCTTCACTTTATTCACGATTGTTTTACCATGTTCTTCATAAAACTGAGTACCTGTGGATTCCCGTTCCCAATCATCGATGGCTTCGGGATGTTCAATGGCATATTCGGTAGCCAGAAAGCGATTAGCCGGATTGATGAGTGCGCCCCGCCCTTTTTGTGATTTCTTCGATTCTTTCATGTGATACCGGCTAGAAAGCTACGATATGATCTACAGAACCAGTTTATGCACCCTCAGGAAGGAACAATTTTTTAATGTTGTATTACCTTTACGCACTTCTACTATTTTAATCATAAAGCCATGTCCTATACGCCAAAAAATAAAGTTCGAATTGTAACGGCCGCCTCCCTTTTTGATGGACACGATGCCGCGATTAATATCATGCGTCGGGTGATGCAAAGTTCCGGTGCAGAAGTGATCCATCTGGGGCACGACCGGAGTGTACAGGAGGTGGTCGATTGTGCCATTCAGGAAGATGCCAATGCTATTGCCATGACCAGTTATCAGGGGGGGCATGTGGAATACCTGAAATATATGCACGACTTACTCAAAGAAAAAGGGTGCGGACATATAAAAATTTTCGCTGGTGGTGGTGGCGTGATTCTGCCGTCAGAAATTGAAGAATTACATAGTTACGGAATCACACGCATTTATTCACCCGATGATGGCCGGGCCATGGGGTTGCAGGGAATGATTGACGATTTACTGGAAATATGTGATTTCCCAACCGGAAATGTTTTGAACGGGGAAGCAGGCCATTTGAAAGAAGGCGATTTCCGTTCGCTGGCCCGCTGTATATCGGCAGCTGAAAACTTTCACGACCTTCCTGAAACACAGGCCATGCTGAAAACAATACGGGAGCAGGCTTCAAAAAGCACTACTCCTGTGTTGGGCATTACAGGAACCGGTGGCGCCGGAAAAAGTTCGCTGGTGGATGAAATGGTACGGCGCTTTCTGATCGATTTTAAAGATAAAAAACTGGGTATCATTTCGGTAGACCCTTCCAAACGAAAAACAGGCGGCGCATTATTAGGCGACCGTATCCGTATGAATTCGATCCGTAATGAACGTGTTTTTATGCGCTCTATGGCCACCCGTGAAAGTAACCTGGCCGTATCGCGTTACATTTCCGATGCCGTACAAATGCTGAAGGTGGCCGGCTTCGACCTGATTATTCTGGAGACTTCCGGGATTGGACAAAGCGACACACAAATCACCGACCACTGTGATGTGAGTATGTATGTGATGACTCCGGAATATGGCGCAGCTACTCAATTGGAAAAAATTGATATGCTTGATTTTGCCGACATCGTGGCTGTAAACAAGTTCGATAAAAGAGGTGCCATGGATGCCTTGCGGGATGTAAAGAAACAATATCAGCGCAATCATAAACTTTTTGACCGTGAAGCCGATAGCATACCGGTGTATGGAACCATCGCTTCGCAATTTAATGATCCGGGGGCCAATACGTTATACAAAGCGTTGATGGATCTGATTGCACATAAAACCGGTGCTCCGCTTCATTCGGGTTTTGTGCATGAAGAGGAAATGAGTGAGAAAATATTCATCATTCCTCCGTCCAGAACCCGCTATTTAAGTGAAATTGCCGAAAATAACCGTTCCTACGATCAGCGGTCAGCCAAACAAAGTGCCATTGCACAAAACCTGTTTGCGCTTAAAAAAAGTATGGAACTTTTTCGAAGTGCAAAAAATAAAGAACAGGCTGACCTTATACACCGGCTCGAGGAAGCCTATGCATCTGAAGAACTGGGTCTGGATCCGCTGAATAAAAAACTGCTCGAGAACTGGAATGCCCGTCTGGAACAATACCGGGGCGAATATTATACGTTTAAAGTACGTGACAAGGAATTAAAAATAAAAACCCATAGCGAAAGCTTGTCACATACCCTGATTCCCAAAGTAGCAGTGCCTCGTTTTGAAGCCTGGGGAGAAATTTTGAAATGGGTTTTGCAGGAAAATGTTCCCGGAGAATTTCCCTATACAGCGGGTATTTATCCTTTTAAACGCGAAGGTGAAGATCCAACCCGAATGTTTGCCGGAGAAGGCGGACCGGAACGAACCAACAAGAGATTCCATTACGTGAGTCAGGGACTGCCGGCAGCCCGTTTGAGTACCGCATTCGATAGTGTGACCTTATATGGCCAGGATCCGGATCATCGTCCGGACATCTATGGTAAAATTGGAAACAGCGGAGTAAGTATTCCAAGTCTGGATGACGCAAAAAAATTATACAGTGGCTTCGATCTGGCGGATCCTAAGACCTCGGTGAGTATGACTATTAATGGCCCGGCTTCAATTATCGCTGCCTTTTTTATGAATGCAGCCATTGATCAGCAATGTGAAAAATACATCAGGGAACATGGATTACTGGAATCGGTTGAGAAAATAATTGCCGAACGAAAACAAACATGGGGACCTCTGTTCCCAACCTATCACGGACCCTTACCAGAAGGAAATAACGGATTAGGATTACTATTACTTGGCTTAAGCGGTGAAGAAGTATTGCCTGCCGATGTATACCAATCGATCAAGGCCCATACCCTTAAGCAGGTACGGGGTACTGTTCAGGCCGATATTCTGAAGGAAGATCAGGCACAAAATACCTGCATATTTTCAACCGAGTTTTCGTTGAAACTGATGGGGGATGTACAGCAGTATTTTATTCAGCATCAGGTTCGAAATTTCTATTCGGTATCGATCAGTGGATATCATATTGCTGAAGCCGGAGCGAATCCTATATCCCAATTAGCCTTCACCTTAAGCAATGGTTTTACGTTTGTTGAATACTATCTGAGCCGGGGTATGCATATTGATGAATTTGCGCCTAACCTGTCGTTCTTTTTCAGTAATGGTATCGATCCGGAGTATTCGGTTATTGGTCGTGTAGCCCGCCGTATATGGAGTAAGGCGATGAAATTTAAGTATGGTGGAAATGAACGAAGTCAGATGCTGAAATATCACATTCAAACCAGTGGCCGTTCATTGCATGCGCAGGAAATTGATTTCAACGATATCCGTACCACGCTGCAGGCCTTGTATGCTATTTACGATAACTGCAACTCCCTTCACACCAATGCGTATGATGAAGCCATCACTACGCCTACCGAAGAAAGTGTGCGCCGGGCCATGGCTATTCAGTTAATCATCAACCGTGAGCTGGGGTTAGCGAAAAACGAAAATCCGCTACAGGGATCATTTATTATTGAAGAACTGACTGATCTGGTTGAAGAAGCGGTACTGGCCGAATTCGATCGGATCAGCGAACGGGGAGGTGTACTGGGTGCTATGGAAACTATGTATCAGCGAAGTAAGATTCAGGAGGAGAGTTTATATTATGAAACCCTGAAACATAATGGGGAGTATCCGATTATTGGAGTAAATACTTTTTTGAGCAGTAAAGGATCACCTACTGTTTTACCACAGGAAGTGATTCGGAGTACAACTGAAGAAAAAGAATTTCAGATCAGTAGTGTACATCATTTATGGGAACGCAGTGGGGAAAAAGGAAAAGAGATGCTGCATCGTCTTCAACAGGTAGCTGTTCATAATGGAAACATCTTTGAAGAATTGATGGAAACAGTCAAGTACTGTAGTTTAGGACAAATTACCCGTGCCCTTTTCGAAGTAGGTGGTCAATACCGCAGAAGTATGTAATCTGCTCCTGGCGAGTGCTTTGATGAGCCTTGGAGCAGATTATCCCGTGCATACGGGATTATTCTTCTCTATTCAAA
>CAYWKR010000202.1:0-4593 GCA_964458785.1 uncultured Bifidobacterium sp.
AGGGCCCTTATTCTGCAACGTGCTACTGGCCGATGAAATCAACCGGGCTTCACCTAAAGTGCAAAGTGCCTTATTGGAATGTATGGCCGAAAACCAGATTACCATGGGCGAAAGAACCTATGCACTGGAAGATTTCTTTTTTACCATAGCCACACAAAATCCGGTAGAAATGGAAGGCACCTATCCCTTACCGGCAGCACAACTGGACCGCTTTGCCATGAAAATCCGCTTTGGTTATACCGATGAAGAAACCGAATCAGCTATATTCAGGAATTACCATCAGATTCAGTCGGCTATTGCGACCGTACAGCCGGTATTAACTATTCACCAGATTTTACAAATACAGGAAGCCGTTCATACGGTTTTTGTACATGATGAAATTATTCAAAGTGTACTGCATCTGATACGAACTACGCGACAACATGAAGGAATCCGCTTGGGTGCTTCCACACGATGTGGTATCAGTTTCATACATTGTTTACGGGCCTATGCACTGGTACAGGGTCGAAGTTTTGTGATCGAAGACGACTTCCTTCAGTTAGCTTATCCAATACTCCATCACCGACTGATTTATAAAAACCGGGAAGCACAGCAGGACTTATTACCTCAGTTAATTCAAAAAGAAATGAAGCGATTGTATGCGTTAAAACTCATGCATTGATATGGACCTTTCCCTGCTGGAGAAAATCAAATCATTCTGTGCCTATCAGGAACGAAGTCATAAGGAAGTTCGCAGCAAACTGCTTTCCATGGAAATCTATGGTTCCGATCTGGAAGAATACCTGGTTGTTCTGATTGAAGAGAATTTCCTGAACGAAGAGCGATTTGCCAGGGCCCTTGCCCGGGGTAAGTTCCGGATTAAGCATTGGGGTAAAAACCGGATAAAACAATCGCTGCGGTGGCATCAGGTATCAGAGTATTGTATCCGTAAGGGATTGGAAGAAATTGATGAGGATGAATACAGGGAGGTATTCGAAAAAACAGCTCAAAAAAAGTGGGACGAATTGCGTGGGAACGGGAAAAAACTAAGCCGTCTGGCCCGGTTGAAAAACTTTTTACTGCAGCGGGGTTTTGAACAGGAGATTATTTTTGAGTGGATACGGACAAATGAAACGTCCAATGCAAACTTTTAAATCAGCAAAATGAAAAGGGTACAAGTTCATGTATTGCAATGGGATCTTTTTTGGGAAGATCCTTTAAAAAACAGAAAGAAGGCAGAAGCTTTGATTGAACGCATTCAGGGTGAAAAACAGGTAGTGCTGTTGCCTGAAACATTTACTACCGGCTTCAGTGTGAAGTCGCTGCATCTGGCAGAAGCCCCCGATGGCGAAACAATACAATGGATGCGAACGATTAGCGCTAAATACCGCATCATCCTGGCCGGAAGTTTATTGGTACACGAAAACGGAATGTATAACAACCGACTGATCTGGATGCAACCAGACGGACACTGTGTTAGCTATAATAAAAGACATTTATTTTCGTATGGCGGAGAAGGTGAAGTTTATCATAATGGCAGCGAGCGGGTGATTGTGCAGGTGAACGGATTGCAGATTTGTGTAAACATTTGTTACGATTTACGATTCCCTGTCTGGAGTCGTCAACAGAAATCCGATGAATACGATGCCCTGCTTTATGTGGCTAACTGGCCATGGAAAAGGAACCATGCCTGGGAAACCTTATTACAGGCCCGGGCTATTGAAAACCAGTGTTATGTGTTGGGTGTAAACCGATGCGGCACCGATGGCACTGGCATTGAATATGGAGGGAACAGTATGGTGGTAGATCCTTTGGGACAGATTCTGCACCGGCTGGGCCCGGAAGAAGGAGTGCTGTCGGCAAGTCTGGACAAATCAGTAACAGAAAAATGTCGGAATCTGTTTCCTTTTCAGCGCGATAAGGATGCATTTCAGCTGATGTAATGTGCAGGATATGACAAAGTAGTGACAAACGCAACACGGAAAAAAGCCGATTTATACTGAAATTTGCCCCATGTTCCGAAGGATATTTTCTCTTCTTTTTTTAGTGTCCGGTGTCTGCCTGATGTCGTGCGAAAAAGCTGAAAAACCGGTAACGCTTCCACCGAAAGGAGATGGTACCGTGTTACAGGTTGATATGGGAGAGGCCTACGAATATCAGTTTTTCATCAATCTGGAAACCCAGTCGGTAGTTCACACCAGCCGGGTAGATATCTGGGATCTGGCTTTTCAATGTGGAAGCGGGCAGAAGGGAGTATTCCTGAATGGCGGAAAAGGAATGGCCGCATACAATACACACAAGACCTCCTTTGCACTGGCCGGTGCAGCAGATACCTTAGTGGCCAAGGACCATTGGAAATACGATGCCCCGAATGGAAGCACCGATTCTTCGGCCATTGGCGACTGGACCGTGTCGAAAGATGTGTATTTGGTAAAACTGAATGAAAGCGGGAGTCAAATCCGGAAAATTCAGATTCTCTCATCCGATGCTTTTGAATATGTAATTCTCGTTGGCGATTTGAATTCTTCAGTGGGTGTACAATTGAATGTAACTAAAGATGCCACCAGGAATTTTGTGTATTTCGACTTTAGTAAGCTATCTGCAGTAAGTGGTATTGAACCCGCAAAAGATCAATGGGACCTTCAGATGACCCGTTATCATTATACCTTTTACGATCAGAATCCGGCCTTACAGTATATTGTCAACGGAGCGTTGTTGAACCCAAATGAAACGCTTGCATACAAGGATTCATTAAACAGTTTTGCTTCTATTGATCTGGCCTTTGCGCAAGCCCGGGTATTGAGTGCAGACCGCGATGTGATTGGTTTCAACTGGAAAACGTACAATATCGATAAAGGTATTTATACCATTGTAGGGAAATACAATTACATTATCCGCAACAGGAATAATCATTATTTCAAACTTCATTTTCTGGATTACTACAGCAGTACCGGAGTAAAAGGCTCTCCCAAATTTGAAAGCACCCCATTAAACTAGCCTGTTTAATTGGTTATTTTCTTTGTGTAAGTTTGCATCCATGTCACGTATCTATTTCGATAATGCGGCCACAACGGCTATTGATCCTGTGGTTTTAGAGCATATGTTACCCTACTTTCAACAGCAGTATGGCAATCCCTCGTCGATTTATTCACTGGGAAGGGAAAGCCGGACGGCTATTGAAAATGCCCGAAAACAGGTAGCCGCTTTACTCAATGTAAAACCGGGTGAAATTACGTTTACCAGTGGGGGTACCGAAAGCACCAATATGGCGGTAATGGCTGCCGTACGTGATCTGGGTTGCCGACGAATTATTACCTCTCCCATTGAACATCATGCCACTTTACATTCGGTTCAATTCACGGCTTCTGTTTTTTCGTGTCAGACAGAGTATGTGAAACTGACCCAGGATGGACATATCGACATGCATCACCTGGAAGAATTATTGTCGAAAAGTAATGAAAAAACCCTGGTATCACTGATGCATGCCAATAATGAAATTGGTAATATCACCGATATCCGGAGTGTGGCTCAGCTATGTAAAAAATATCAGGCTTTGTTTCATTCAGATACAGTGCAAACGATAGCACATTTTATTCTGGATTTGCAGGAAATACCCCTCGATTTTCTGAGTGGTTCGGCCCATAAATTTCATGGCCCCAAAGGAAGTGGTGTTTTATTTACACGAAGTGGCCTTCCCATCAAGCCGCTCATTCATGGCGGTGCCCAGGAACGAAATCTTCGGGCAGGCACTGAAAATGTTGCTGGTATTGTTGGTTTTGCCAAAGCATTTTCGATGGCGATGGACTCACATACAGAAGACATGGTGTATATCCGTTCACTCAAAGAGTATATGAAAGAAAAACTGGAACAGCTTATACCTGGTATTCATTTTCATGGTGATACCGGCGAAAAGAGCTTATATACTGTATTGAATGCCGGTTTCGATTTAAACGACCGGACAGAAATGCTCAGTATTCAGCTGGATGTGGCCGGTATTTGTGTTTCAGGGGGAAGTGCCTGCAGCAGTGGTGCTCAGGGTGGAAGCCATGTTATTAAAGCGGTGTACCCTCATGTGCAACGTGTTCCTATCCGGTTTTCGTTCAGTAAACACAATACATTTGTCGAAATAGACCAGGTGGTATCAAGGATTTCAGAACTTTTATAATAGTTTTTGAAAAATAAAAAGTGAACCTCTATATTTGCCCCCCGAATTGCCTCATGGTGTAAGGGTAGCACATCAGATTTTGGTTCTGCTAGTCCTGGTTCGAATCCAGGTGGGGTAACACAAGTGGACTTTCCGATTTTCAAATCAGAAAGTCCATTTTTTTTGTCCTTGAAACCCTTGTTAATATTGAATACAAGCGACACAGCAGGGTTCAAAATAGGAGTTCGATAATTTTTTTCGTCAAAAATTATTTTTTCAGGAAATATCGAACTAATTATTGTGGTCTTTTGCTCCAAACCCTCGTCATTGTAGTATTTATCAAGGTTTTGAAGCAATTGGAGTGTTTGTTCAAGGTAAATTCCCAAATTCTCATCAGACGACTTATACAGGTTCAATTCTTGCTTCAATTTGAGTAGTTCAGGCTCAATTCTTGCCTTCATTTCTCGGTA
>CAYWKR010000203.1:0-4584 GCA_964458785.1 uncultured Bifidobacterium sp.
CTGGTCTGAAAAAGTTGAAAGCAGCCTGTGAGCACCCTTCAACAATTGTTGAGTCGCCACTAACCGTGTTAGACACTACAGAAACTGCATTGGAAGTAAAACTCAATGCTTCGAGAAAAACCCCGGAATCTAAGGAACCATCAGAACCATCTGCAATTGCTAATCTAATATGATAAGTTTCGCCACAAATTACAGGTGATACAGCGGTAAATACACTTGTAAAACCATTTAAAGCCACAGTTGATTGGCCGGTATTACTTATATAATATTGTCCGTTTAAATTTGGTTGCACAGAACTGATTGTAATTGGCAAAGCCGGACTAGTACCAGGCACTACAGCAATGTTTTCTGCATTATTTGCATATGGACCATTAATACCTGGGCCACTGATAAAGAAACCGAAAATATCTCCGTAATTCGAGCAAGTAAACCCTTGATATTCTGCAGAAGCAAATACATAATCAAATTTTACTGTATCACCCAAAGGCACAAAATCAAATTCCAAAATACAGGCATCAAAAGTAGGCTTTAAGGCCAGAGCTGTTAAATCTACATTTCCCGGAGTTCCCATTGAATTTGCCGGTAAATTAGTTGCCGGACCATTGGCCCCGTTAATACCTGGTCCGGACTGTGCTATACCTGAGGTTAGAATAATCCCACTGTCTAACCCAAGATTACTGGCTGTTACAGTGAATGTTCCATTGCCCTGAGGATCACAGGTTAATACCGGATTGGAAATCGTTACACCGGAACCTACCAGTTTTTGCGCCAGAATAGCTGCCGTTTGATTTCCGTTCACAGTAATTTGCGCTTTTGCCTGAAAACTTAAAAGAAGAACCAGACAGAACCCTACTATTTTGTTCATCGAAAGTACTTTAATACGTTCATCGCCCGACTTACAGGTATGAACTCTCAAATGTAATAGATTTTTAACGACTGTCCAATTTCTTTTCATGGCTCCTGTTCTCTTTTGAATGCGATATTCTTTCATAAAAACTTAAATCAATTTTTCGTTTGCGGCCAGGGGCAACGCCATGGCTTTTCAGAATTTAATGTTAGGTTTGTAGCCATGGCCAAACGTCAGCGAAAATCCGGGAATCTACCGGAATCTGCCTTCGATTCTAACTTAAAAAAACCGGCTACAAAATCCTTTTGGAAAGACGCCCGCTTCCGCCGGGTGGTTGGCTTCCTGCTTTTATCGCTGACAATTTATCTTTTTTTAGCCTTCCTCTCCTATCTGTATACCTGGAAAGGCGATCAGGATAAAATTTTCAATCCGTCAGGGGGTATGGATTTCCTGTTTAATCAACCCAATCCGGTACGAAATAATACCGGAACACTCGGCGCCTGGTTATCACATCAACTGATATTTAATGGATTCGGACTTTCTGCATTTCTGCTCATCCCCATGGGGTTCATTCTTTCATTCAACTTACTTCGCAAACGCCGGTTGTATTCCGGACTGAAGACCTGGTTTTATACCACCCTGCATATCCTGCTCCTTTGTCCTCTTTTCAGTTATATCTTTTCCGCTCAGCGCTTTCGTTTCCCTTTTGGCGGTGCCATGGGTGAAAAAATGCTGCACTGGATGAATCTGACCTGCGGAAGTTTGGGCACCTTGTTCATCCTGATCGCTTTTGGAATCGGATTGCTTCTCTTATGGATGCAGCCGCTCTGGCCTTTGTTCCAGCAACTTTCGGCCCGTACGATGCTTCAAAACGAAGAAGCCCCTGAAATCCCCATGGAATCTTACAATCATCCCCAGACTGCAACCAACGCACCTGAACTCCGTATTCCGGATGAATTCTTTCAGCACGAGCTTCCTGCCCCCGAAACCACCGACAGGGAAACGGAAAACCAAACGCTTGAACCGGCCATGGACTTAACTGAACCGGCTACTACGTCCATCGATCTGGACCCTGTTCTTCCAGCCGAAATGGAAACAGATATTCTTCCTGCTTCAAAAAACAAATCTGCTGAAGCTGAAAAACCCATGATGCAGGAAGTACCCCTCGAAGTGGTGCATCATACCGAAGCGGTACATAACAGTCCTCTTCCTGTGGTTTCTATCGGTACCGATGAACCTTATGATCCTTCGCTTGAATTACGAAACTACAAATACCCTACCCTTGATTTGCTGGATCAGTACAGTACCGATGAAATAGCTATCGATAAGAATGAACTGGAAGCCAATAAAAATCAAATCATCAATACACTTAAAAGTTTTGGTATTGCCATTTCCAAAATTTCGGCAACAGTTGGTCCTACCGTTACCCTGTATGAAATTGTACCTGCAGAAGGTGTACGTATTTCAAAAATCCGAAACCTTGAAGATGATATTGCCTTAAGTTTGTCGGCATTGGGTATTCGTATCATCGCTCCTATACCGGGTAAGGGAACCATTGGAATTGAAGTACCCAATCTGAAGAAACAGATTGTTTCGATGCGCACCCTGATTGCTTCAGAAAAGTTCATTCACAATCATTACAGTCTGCCTATTGCCCTTGGAAAAAAAATCGACAATGAAAATTTCATTATCGATCTGGCTACAATGCCACACTTGCTGATGGCAGGTGCAACCGGACAGGGTAAATCGGTGGGTATTAATGCCATTCTGGTTTCGCTTCTGTATAAAAAACATCCGTCGCAGGTGAAATTCGTGATGGTGGATCCAAAGAAAGTGGAGTTGTCGATTTACAAACTCATCGAAAAACATTTTCTGGCTAAGTTGCCCAACGAAGAAGAAGCCATTATTACCGATACCAAAAAGGTGATTAATACACTGAATGCCCTGTGTATTGAAATGGATAACCGATACGATTTACTGAAGGATGCCGGTGTTCGGAATATTAAAGAGTACAACGAAAAATTTATCAAACGGCGATTGAATCCACAGAAAGGACATCAGTATCTTCCTTTCATTGTTTTGGTGGTGGATGAATTTGCCGACCTGATTATGACTGCCGGTAAGGAAGTAGAAATGCCCATTGCACGTTTGGCTCAATTGGCCCGTGCAGTTGGTATCCATTTGATTATTGCTACCCAACGCCCATCGGTGAATGTAATTACCGGAACCATTAAAGCCAATTTCCCGGGACGTATTGCGTTCCGTGTTTCGGCTAAGGTAGATTCACGAACCATTCTCGATAGCGGGGGTGCCGAACAACTGATCGGCAGAGGGGATATGCTTATTCTGCAAGGCAGTGAATTGGTGCGGGTACAATGTGCCTTTGTAGATACACCGGAAGTAGAACGGGTGGTTCAGTTTATTGGTACGCAACAGGGATATCCTTCGGCATTTGATTTACCTGAATATGAAGGCAGCGATGCGGATCTTTCATCGGGCAATCAGGGAAAAAATTTGAAGGAAGTAGATCAGATGTTTGAACAATGTGCCCGTTTGGTGGTGAGTTCGGGTAGTGGTTCCACTTCGATGTTGCAAAGACGATTTAATTTGGGGTATAACCGGGCCGGACGGATTATGGATCAGCTGGAAGCCGCTGGAATTGTCACTGCCGGTACGGGTGGTAAGCCACGCGACTTATTGGTACATACCGAAACTGAACTGGATCTGATATTAAGTGAAATCAGAAACCGGTAATCATTACAACCTTACTATTCTAAGCTCCTCCTCTTATTTCAGCACGCTTCGGCTGATAACAATTTTCTGTACTTCAGAGGTGCCTTCATAAATCTGTGTAATCTTGGCATCACGCATCAGTCGCTCTACATGGAATTCCTTTACATAGCCATAGCCTCCATGTATCTGCACTGCTTCGGTAGTTACACTTTGAGCAATTTCGGAAGCATATAATTTAGCCATGGCTGAAGCCATATCGTAATTCAAGTGCTGATCTTTCAACCAGGCTGCTTTAAAACAAAGCAATCGTGCTGCTTCAATTTGAGTTGCCATATCGGCGAGTTTAAATTGTATCGCCTGATGATTCATGATTTCAGTTCCAAACGCTTTTCTTTCTTTCGAATATTTCACAGCCAGTTCATACGCGCCACTGGCAATACCCAGTGCCTGTGAAGCAATACCAATACGTCCTCCGCTGAGCACCTTCATGGCAAACGTAAACCCAAATCCGTCGTCCCCGATCCGGTTTTCCTTCGGCACTTTTACATCCTGAAACATGATAGAGTGGGTATCGCTACCCCGTATTCCCATTTTATTTTCTTTTCCTCCCACGGTAACACCGGGCCATGCTTTTTCAACAATAAAGGCATTAATCCCTTTATGTTTTTTAGCAATATCGGTTTGGGCAATGACCAGATAATGAGTTGCCGAATTCCCATTGGTAATCCAGTTCTTGGTACCATTTAACAGATAATAATCGCCTTTATCTTCGGCGGTAGTACGTTGCGAAGTGGCATCGCTTCCCGCTTCAGGTTCACTCAGCAAAAAGGCACCAATCACCTGACCGGAAGCCAGTGGTACCAGATACTTTTGTTTTTGCTCTTCCGTACCGAAAGTTTCCAGACCCCAGCACACCAGCGAATTATTGACACTCATACATACTGAAGCCGAGGCATCCACTTTCGAAATTTCTTCCATGGCCAGCACATAGGAAATGGTATCCA
>CAYWKR010000204.1:0-4571 GCA_964458785.1 uncultured Bifidobacterium sp.
CAATACGCTCCCAGTCCCTTTTCATTTCCACCTTATTGCCCGGAGCAGAAGAATAAAATACCATGATACAGGATGGATTCTGCTTCAACAGAAAAGCTACTTCATTTAAAACAGCGTACTCTTTTATCCCGGTCTTGGTTTGATTATTTTTATACGTGATGGTTTTTTCAGGGAATACACAATTTTGTGATTGTGCATGCTGACACAAGATTAAAATCATCAAACCGGTAAGTACGCTGTATTTCATTGGAGTAACAGGTTTTTGTAGCTCGCATTGAAATTCTCTTCACTTACCCCGCGACGGGTTATCAGGGTTTTTAACTCATTCATTTTCTGATTGGCCATCTCATCATGGTCTGTCATGCGATAGGCTTCAATTTGAACTTTATACAGTCTGATGACCGCTTCCGTATTTCCGGCTTTTAATAATTCAGGAACTTCACCCATCATAATTGATGCTGTTTTAATGGCTTGTTCGGGTTGCCCCTTCTTAATCTGCAGAATGGCCTGCTTCATATAGTTCTGAAAATTATTGCTCTGCGCATAGGCAGTACCTCCAACCCAAAAGATCAGATGCATGAAAAACAAAATGCTAAAAAATGAATTCCTTGTTGGAGATATCACAGAACGGATTTTCTGCATGGTATATGGGGGCGAAAAGAGTATCATCGTATTATTTATTTAGTGTGAAGGTATTTCTTTAATTCTTTCGAACGCAGTAACTGATTCAGGTACACCTGACGAATAGAATCCATATTCAGGTTTTTGCAGAGTGAATCAATAATGGAGGACAGTATTTCAGGATTGGAAGGCCAACTGAGTGCAGTACTACTGGCATATCCTGCCACCACACGACGACCAGTAGGATCGAACGAAACCGCATTCACCCGGTCTGATTCGCAACCCTTCAGTTTACATTCAATGGCAATTTGTTTCTCCCAGTCTGCCGGGCTTTTCAGATCATAGATACTTACACTGCCACCTGAATTGGCCGTTGCCAGATAGTGCCCGTCTGCACTAACCGACATGCTATTGATTCTCGACATCTGATACTGATTACGTTCTGTTGTTTGATTGCTGATATCATACCGTGTAATGATTCCAAAATCGTTTCCTACATACAGGTATTTTCCTTCAGGATCTGCTTTAATGGCTGTAATGGTACCAAAGTCAACTGAACGGACCAACTGATAATCAGAGTCGCTTAGAATCACCAGGGCATTGCTATCGAGCGATAACACAAAACGATTTCCCATAATTTCCATTCGATTGAAATTCATATGGGTAACTTCTATATGATCGTTTCCCGATTGAACCGGAATCGTATCTGAACCCGCCGATGGTTTTAACACATTCCATCCCAGGTTTTTCACCGGTTGCCGGATCTGCCAGCGATATACCGAACTGCCACAAAGTAAAGCCAGTGTATCATTACCAATGAACGAAAGTCCTTTGGCTGGAACCGTAAGTCGCGGGTGGGGAATATGAACAGGCAACGCCGACCGGTTGTTCAGATCCACGAGCACTACATCACTGTACTTCCCCTTAGCTGCCAGCCAACGATTATTTTTACTGATGGCAAGGGATGTTACTTTTTCATTCTCAAAGGAAAATAAAGTATCCGGACTTTGCACTACTGCTGTCGGCGATTCAGGTTTCCATGATTTCTGAAATACCGTTCCATCCGATAACCCACAAAATATCTTATCCTGACCACACAGAATACTGCTAACTTCCACATCGGTGTAGGCAACTGAAAAATCAATCCCCATTCCATTACTCAGGTGATTGAACATGGTTTTATAAAACGGATTAAAATCCCGTCCGTCGTTTTCGCGGTATAAAATGTAAGCCAGACGCGAAACAGCACCGGCACCTGCTAATTCCCCGTAATTGTCGGCCATATTATTACTGATGCGAAGAATTTTTTCAGCCAGTTGCTGATCCCGTAATCGTTTAGCTTCCCGTTCTTTTAAATACCATCCTACAGACACCAGAAGCAGCACCGCGGAGATAAACACGGTTTGAAAACGTTTACGACTTCGTCTGCGGTCTAAATCTATAGCCCGCCTGATTTCTTCGCTTTTGGTTTTTTCCATCTGGCGCATTACACGCTGATCCCGTCTGCTTTTGATGGTTGGGGTGAGTACATCATGAATTAATTCGATGTACTGAACACCATCCCGCTCTTCCTTTCGTATAATGCGTAAATCGGTGAGTTGCTGAACAACAGCTTCATTCCATCCATACTGATTCTGCATCAGCTCCAGCGTTTCCAGTTTCCGGAATCCGCCCTCCGTCAATAATTCATTTTCTATGCTATCACTGATCGATGAAGGGAATTGTTCCATCACCTGCCGGTAATAATCTTCAATGGCATTAGCCACATTAAACTGCTGAACCAATTCAGAAGTAAAAACCTGTGCGCCTTTCCGGATGCGCTCTTCATTCATCTGATAGCAGAGTAAACTCAAAAGGAAAGGTTCTACCACCGGACGCAGGTTATGTTCTTCCGACGAAAAATCTTCCGGTTTCACGCCCGGAATCCTTGAAATTAGTTCTCTGGCAATCTCTTTATTGATTAACCCTTGTGCCGGTCGCATAGCCGCATCCATGGCCTGAAGCACATTCATACGCAGCACCCGGTAGCGTTGAATGAGTAAGGAAGGCATTTCAGTTTTTAAACCTTCCATCTGTGCCAGAAAATCTTCGCGTAAGCTAATGATTATCCGGTAGGGGTGATTACTGAAATGACTGATGGAGGTAGATAATTCATTTCGGAATGCCTGCTGATCGCGGAAGGGAATCCGGTTTTCAGCCAGATCAGATAATTCGGTAATGAATTCACGTACTTCTGCGGCTTTCTTTTTTCCGAGGGTAAACACTTCTTCAAACTGATCGAAAATCAACACCGGAATCAGTAATCCATCTTCCAGCGCTTCTTCATGAAAATACCGCCATAACGACCGGTCGCCGACAGGATGTAATGAAGGGAAAACCGGTTTCAGTTTTTCGTACAGGATATTCTTTACCTGTTCGAGCGGGCTTTTGGTCGACGAATAATCGATCCGGATCAGAACAGGAATATTCAAACTTTTTTGAAGACGTGGCATCAGACCAGCCTGCAGTAAGGATGTTTTTCCAATACCCGACTGTCCGAATACCAGGGTAAGAATTCCCTGATCACAAAGATTCATCAGGTCGCTGATTTCCTGTTCCCGTCCTCCAAATTGTTCTTTATTGCTCTCCTGAAAGGAACGCAGTCCGGGGAACGGGCGTTGGGCATCGGTAGGGGAGAAGGTCTGCTCAGCCATTGGAATCGGTGATTGGGGTGAAACTGTTTTCTCGGATGAATTTCCGGATGATATTTTCCAATTCATTCGGATCAGGAATGGAACTGATACTCAGGTTCCTGATTTCTTCGGGGATGCGACTATCCTGCGGCGACGTCTGGTCGATGATAAATGGCCGGATAAAGTGCCGGTCATCTTCGAGAAAAATAGCATAACGCCATTCCTTATCATATACATAGCGATTGGGATCTCCCACCGCATGTTCCGAAATCACGGCAAGAAAGTAATCACATTCTTTCAGGTATTTCCGGATCAGTTGGTTATAATGATCGCCTGTTTTCAAATCATCTTCATCAAAAAACACATTCACCCCATTCTTTTCCAGTTCATTCCGTATGCGGGTGGCCCATTCCTTATCGTCGCGACTGTAACTGATAAATACATTCTCCCGAAACTTCTTTTCCTTTTCGATGCGTGCTTTATTGTTGCTGTTTTGTTTAAACATCTCATCCACAAATGCCGATGCACTTGGAAATTCGCCCTGTTGCTCAGGATTCCCAATAGGAACCACCCGAATAGCATTCGATTCCAGAAAGGTGCGGAGTTCCGGTTCATAGGAAGCCGAATTGCAGGCTACCATTTTTGCCTTTATACTATTCCTGAATCGCTCATTGCTGAGGATACGAATAAAAAAACGCATAAACCAATCCGGGAAACTGCTCCCAATTAAAAGAAGGTTTTTACGATTGATACGATTAAATAATTCTCTGGTTTGCAAATCCGAACTGTTCAGCTGTAGGTATAAAAATTCCAGCGATTGTTCATCGGTAACGGCAAAGTTTAATCCTTCAATACTGCCCATCAGATTGTAAACAATAGGTAAGGCCGGGTCGGTACGTACATCCGGATTTTGTGCTGCAGGCGGTATCGTGAAATGACGGGAAGCATTAATATGACGGCCAGCCAGTTCAAAGGCACGTTCTAAAAAGTGATCGTAGTTCACCGATATGATGGTATCAAATCCCTGAATAGAAGCTAATTGTGCATAGGGCTGCCACCATATTTCATCATCTTCCAGCGAATGAATTTCCTGCCGGATGGCTGTGAGTATTTCATTTTCAAGAATACCCTCTTCGTATAACTGTAAGGTAATATGATTCAGATCGGTTTTGTTGGGCAGTGGCCCTTTCCCGAAAATTTCCCATAATCTTACCGGAAGATACCGGTACAGGTTAATGAACAAACGATTGTCTTTTTGTTCACCTGAACGAAGCAATA
>CAYWKR010000205.1:0-4563 GCA_964458785.1 uncultured Bifidobacterium sp.
TACACAAGGCCGGGCAACAGAAGTCAGCACCTTTCTTTTTTCATCTTGAACATAATCACTCGAACGGGTAGCAAACTGAGGAGCCAGCACATAAGCCGGGTAATTCTTTTGTATATCCCTGCCGGCAAACAGTTTAGCTAAAAGACCAAGTTGCGATTGGTTATCGCTTCCTATTTGTCCCGATCCATGAAATACCAATACTAAAGGCAATACTTTTCTTCCTTCCGGATGCTCTGGTTTAAAGAGACGGTACCGAATTATGCTATCTTCCACGCCCGCAAAACCGGCCATTTCAAATGGGTTGGATTCCATACTCCGAATCCTGGAAATTTGTTCCGCAACAGCCATACTGTCGTTTCGCTTTTCCAATATAAAGGTTCCGAACCGTGCCTTTGATGAATAGCTGACTATAATGAAGGCAGTCAGAAACCAAAAGGTCTTTTGCGTAGTTGTAATGAATAAACTGCCGCTTTCTGAACCAAACATATAATAATCTGCTTTTCAGGTATACATCAGCGAACCGTTTTTCCGTTAGGGGACAAGCTGACCGGAGAAACAAATACCAATTTCCCTTGTTCATCCTCCGTCATCAGTATCATGCCTTTACTTTCGATACCCCGCATAGTACGTGGGGCCAGGTTGGCTACCAGCACAATTTGACGACCTATCACCTCTTCGGGCTGATAATGCTGGGCGATTCCACTTAAAACAGTACGCTTTTCATTCCCCAGGTCGATTAGCAATTTCAGCAATTTATCGGCTTTCTCTACTTTCGATGCTTCTAAAATAGTTCCTGTTCGTAAATCCAGTTTTCCAAAATCATCAATAGTAATTTCTGATTTCAGGGGTTCAATGGCAGCCACATTCAGGTTTTTTTCTGTTTCTCCGATATAGGAATTTGCTGATTCATGCAGCTTGCGGATTTGAGCTTCAATCACTTCGTCTTCAATTTTCTGAAATAATAATTCCGGTGCCTGCATCGGATAGCCCGTATTCAACAGTTTTAAACTTCCACCGTGCTCCCATTCCAGCATACGATCAACCACTTTCATCATTCGACATAATTTACGAGCCGAAAAGGGTAAAAACGGATTCATGTATATAGCCAGATTCGCACTCAGTTGCAAACACATGTGCAGAGAATTATCAATCGCTTCCTGATCATCACCTTTTTTCCAAGGTTCTTTCTCTTGCAGGTATTTATTGCCTTCTCTTGCCAGATCTATCACTTCATACAAGGCTTCTCTGAACCGGAATTCATTCAGCGATTGTTCTATCTTCCTTTTTGCTTCCGTAATCCGTTCAAATAAACGATCATCCGTTTCATCTTTTCGGTTCAGATGAAAGGCAGGAACTTTTCCTTTAGCAAGTTTATGCGTCAGCACCCAGGTACGGTTTACAAAATTTCCTAGTATAGCCACCAATTCATTATTCACCCGTTCCTGAAAATCCTTCCAGGTAAAGTCATTGTCTTTATTCTCGGGTGCGTTGGCACATAAAACATACCGCAACGCATCCTGCATACCAGGAAAATCCTTGTTGTATTCATCTACCCAAACAGCCCAGTTTCGGCTGGTGCTCACTTTTTCTCCTTCAATATTTAAAAACTCATTGGCAGGTACATTTTCCGGTAATACAAATCCTCCATGTGCTTTCAGCATCGATGGAAAAATAATGCAGTGAAACACGATATTATCCTTACCCAGAAAATGGATCAGCCGGGTATCTTCGCTGCACCAGTAATCGCTCCACTGGGCTGTTAGTTCTTTGGTTGCCGAAATATAGCCGATGGGTGCATCAAACCACACATACAGCACCTTCCCTTCGGCATCAGGCAGCGGAACCTGAACGCCCCAGGAACTGTCACGGGTCATGGCACGCGATTGCAATCCATTATCGAGCCAACTCTTACACTGACCATATACATTGTTCTTCCATTCTTTATGCTCCTCCAAAATCCATTGTTTCAACCAGGATTCATATTGTTGCAAAGGCAGGTACCAGTGTTTGGTTTTCCGCTTCACCGGAACTGAATCACTTAATGTGCTTCTGGGTTGTATTAATTCTTCCGGACTGAGTGCGGATCCACATTTTTCACACTGATCGCCATAGGCTGCAGGGTTCTGGCATTTCGGACAGGTTCCGGTAATATAGCGGTCGGCTAGAAATGTTTGTTTGCTTTCATCATAGTATTGCTCTGTTTCCTTTTCTTCAAATAATCCTTTATCGTACAGGGTTTTGAAAAACTGTTGTGAGGTTTCATGATGCACGGCATTCGATGTTCTTGAAAAAATATCGAAGGTAATACCCATCTCCTTTAAACTCTCATGAATAATATGATGGTATTTATCTACTATGGCCTGAGGACTAACCCCTTCCTTCATGGCGCGAATTGTAATAGGTACCCCATGCTCATCGGTACCGCAAATAAATTTTACATCTTCTTTTTTTGCACGAAGAAAGCGGGTATAAATATCGGCTGGTAGAAAATTACCGGCCAGATGCCCAATATGTACCGGGCCATTGGCATAGGGTAAGGCGGCGGTAATTAAATGTCGTTTAAAGGTTTTCATGATGCTGCGTTTCCTGTTCTTTTCGTTTGCGATAGGTGTATACCGTTAATAAGGTTCTGATCACGCCCAGGGTAATGATAAAAACCGACATGCCTTTATTGGCTCCGTTTTTATACCCTATATAGCCAAGAAGAACAATCAGCGGACCGGTAATAAAACCAATATTCCGGCTGATTTTATACATGCGACTTTCCTTTTCCATTGCAGCTAAACTCTTTAGATTTGGGCAAATTTAGGGGATCGTTCCTTATTATTCGAATCTCATCATGCACACTCACAAAATACCCGAACAGCAACCTTTCATTCAACCTCCCTTTCTGAAACCTGGCGATAAAGTCGGTATTTGTTGTCCGGCCGGTTCGGTGCAGGCTTCGGAAATGCAGGACATGATCAGGCAATTATACGACTGGGGTTTACACGTTCGGGTGGGTTGCACGGTCGGCAGCCGTTACTTTAAATTTTCAGCCCCGGATGCGATCCGATGTGCGGATCTGCAGCAACAACTCGATGATCCCGACATCCGGGCTATATTTTTTGGACGGGGAGGGTATGGTGTCATGCGAATTCTTGAACAGCTTTCGTTTCAAGCCTTCCTCCAACATCCGAAGTGGCTCATTGGGTATAGCGATATCACCGCCATTCATTCCTGTATGCACAGCCAGTGGCATACCATGAGTTTGCATGCACATATGGGAGCCGGTTATCGTATGCATCAGCGCGACGAAGTCAGTACACAAAGTATCTATCACTATCTTTTTGGTATACCTATTACACATCAATGGCCCGTACATTCTATGAACCGTTTCGGAATGGCAGAAGGTATTTTATGTGGGGGGAATCTGGCATTATTGTCAGACTTGTGTGGTACGCCCTACGATTTGGAAACGAGGGGCAAACTACTTTTTTTAGAAGATATAGGCGAGTACCGCTATAATATCGACCGGATGCTCTGGCAGCTAAAACTGGCCGGAAAATTGGAATCCCTGGCCGGACTCATCATCGGCAGTTTTACCGATACACAAGACAATGAAATACCTTTTGGGATGACCGAATATGAAATGATTCAGGAAAAAATAGCGCCGTATTCATTCCCGGTATGTTTTGGAATTCCGGTAGGTCATCAGATCCGAAACGAAGCATTGATGCAGGGGGCTGTTTACCGCCTAGCGATAGATGCAGAAGCAGTAGTTCTGAATCTATTATGACGGGTGCTGGAAGTGAAGAATAAAAGTTGAGCCTTTACCTAATTCACTTTCTACTTCAATTCGTCCGCCCTGTAAATCCACCATCCGTTTCACATACGTTAACCCCAGTCCGAACCCTTTTACATTATGCAGGTTACCGGTATGGGCCCGGAAGAATTTTTCGAAGATGTGATGCTGTGTTTCTTTGTCCATTCCAATGCCATGATCCCTGACAAGAATATCGATATGGTTTCCATGGGTACGGGTTTCCATTTCAATTCGCGGTTTATTTCCGGAATACTTGATGGCATTGTCCAGCAAATTGAAAATGATATTCGAAAAATGAACTTCATCCGCCAGTATCGTGGTTTGGGTAGCCTGAAGTTTCAATTCCAGAACAGCCTCGGCTTCTTCCAGTTGCAGACGGGCATTTTCTGCCACTTTCTGAATCAGTGCATGCACATCAATCGGTTTCATCTGCAGCTTAATTTCATCCCGTTCCAATTGTGCCGATTGAAGAATCTTTTCTACCTGTTTATTCATTCGCCGGTTTTCCTCTTTAATAATGCCCGAATAGTAAAGAATCTGTTCTTTATCGTTTAATACCTTTTCGTTCTTCAAAGCATCGCTGGCTAATTGTATCGTAGCAATAGGTGTTTTGAATTCATGAGTCATATTATTGATGAAATCAGATTTGATTTCCGATAATTTCTTTTGCGTAAACATGGTTTTAAGGGTTAATACAAAAGCCGATATAATTAAAGAGGTGAAAAAGAAGGCAATGAGCAATAACCCGAGAAGATGAT
>CAYWKR010000206.1:0-4558 GCA_964458785.1 uncultured Bifidobacterium sp.
AATGCCAAACCACCCTACGATACCACGTCCATTTTTATTTATCCCCGCGAAGATTACCGCTACCATGTACATCTTGAATTTACGGCCGGTGGAGGTTGTGCCTATGACACGTCGGTAATGGTAAAAGTAAGTCGTGTGGTAGCCGATGCCGGTGAAGATCGTTTTGTGGCTGATGGTGCCTATACCATCTTAGGCGGTCCGCGTATCTCCATGGGACAGGAATACTCATACCTGTGGACACCTTTTAATTATCTCGATAATCCCACCGTGCCTAATCCCGAATGCCGTCCGCTGGATGTGGAATTTTATATTCTGACGGTTACAAACGACAGTACAGCCTGTTTCGCAAAAGACACTGTTTTTGTAAAAACCGAATGTACTGATATTCACTTACCCAATGCCTTTAATCCGGTGAGCGATCTGGCTGTGAACCGTAATTTTGGTATCCTCAACAATCATATCACCAAACTGGAATATTTCAGAATCTTAAACCGCTGGGGACAAATTGTATTTGAAACTACCGATCCGGGCAAGAAATGGGATGGTACATTTAAAAACATCGAATTACCACCCGATAATTACGTTTGGATTATTGATGGCTACTGTAATAACGGGAAGCGGATTAAGAAAACCGGTACGGTACTCCTGGTGAAGTAAGGTGCTCCATGAAACTAATTAATTTTCTGTTCATTTGGTGCGTACTGCAGGTTTCTGTTAATGCACAGTCGGTATCTGAATTGATCAGTCAGGCCCAAAAACTGGAGCTTCAGAAAAACGAAAGTGCTGCACTTGAAAAATACAAACAGGCGCTTCTTACCGACAAACATAATCTGGATGCCTTGTGCGGTGCCAGTTTTATGTGTGCCCGGATAGGAAACCGTGAAACCAACAGCGATAAAAAAAATGCTTACTTCCGTACAGCAAAAGTGTTTGCAGAAGAAGCAATGAAAATAAATCCCAATAGCTCCAATGCCAATTATATGATGGCTGTAGCGATGGGAAGAATAGCCCTGATTTCTGGTCCACGCGATAAAGTAGCAGCATCGCGTGATATAAAAAAGTTCGCATCGACGGCAGTAAAACTGGATCCGGCACAACGCGGGGCATGGCATGTATTAGGTAAATACAATTACGAAGTATCTAATTTAAATTTTGCCGAACGGGGCGCTGCCAAATTATTATTTGGTGGATTACCACCGGGGGATTTAAAAACAGCAATTCAGTGTTATGAAAAATGCCGGGCATTGGATGCTACCTATATTGTTAATCTGCATGATCTGGCAAAAGCCTATTTGCAGGACGATCAAAAAGATAAGGCAAAAGCTGTTTTGAATCAGGCCCTGAACCTTCCGGAAAAATTTCAGGATGATGTGTTTTATAAATCCGAATGCCGGAAGTTGCTGGCAGAAATTCGTTAGCTTAGTGTATATCATTGAATGCAGGTGAAACATTCCTCACTTCTGCCAGCATTCGCTGATAAAATGAATGCCACCCCTGCCAGGGTTCTGTTTCACTTAAAGCAAAATTGTGAAATATGCTGATGAAGGTTCCACCGGTGCGCAGCAGCAAATTCAGATAATATCTGAATTCATTTTCAGTTTGTACCAGATCCTGCCCTTGTTCAAATTTCGAATTACAATCCATAAAACAAAACGGATATAGCATCAATGGAGTACTTGTTCCGGCCTCTAGATCGAACCATGGAAATGGAATTGCAGTAGACGCCCTGAATCCGTTTGCCGATCCATACCCCATGGAATAATCTGCAGTGATTCCTGTTTTGATCAGATTCCGATATGTTTCAGGTAATGTGAATTTGATATAATGTTGTCTGGAAATATCGGTTTGAAGAGAATTTACTTCTCGTTGCAATTCAGAAAAATGCTCATGGCTTCTAACGGAAGGATGGATTCCAACTTTATATTTTAATTTAAGATCCCCAAGCAGCGATAACATCTCCCGGCAAGTGGGATTCAGATTTCGGTCGAGTGAAGATCCCCTTCCCATTAGAATAAAGTAGATCGGATGCACTTGAAATTCATCATGCCATTGATCCAATTCGGGATACACATCATAGGGATCCTCTTGATGTAACCATAATACCTTCATTTGTGTACGGCACGCTCTCCATTGTCCGCGTACTAAATGGCGTAAGGCTGCTCCGGTATTCCTGAACCAACCCTTTCCACGATACATATATGCAATATCAATATCGTAGGTAGGTATAAATTTAAAATCGGGTTTCTTCCATTGTAAACCCGGAGCGTATGCCGAAATAAGCTCCATGAAATGCATGATCCATTCATCCACTAAAGGCCTGTTCAAAAAGCCATGCCGGTATGCTACACTTTGTGATACCGGGTAACGTCCGAATTCATCGGGTACATGATGCAGATATTCTTCATATCGGCTGATCAGAAAAAAAGAGGCCGCGAAAATATCGAAAGGAATATCGCCTTGTTTCTGCATAAAAAAAACCGGATCATTCTTCCATTCACCCAAGATCAGAGTTTGCTCCCGTATATTATTTTCGAAGAGTAATTCATGCGGATAAATGTGAATACAATCTGATTTTAATTTCCTCGACGAATAATTGATCCGAAGGTCGCTACTGGCTTCGAACCGGTCAGTATCGGTAGTAATTTCCCACTCACAACGGGCATGCAGTTCAAAAAATACCCGACAGATATAATGAAGACGGGGATGAAATTTTTCACTATAAAGTAAAATCCTCATGAATCAGGATACCGTATTCCGTTCTTTCCATTGCTGCCGGAACGACTTCTGGAATTGAAGGTCACTCCTCCGTTTGCCCCAACTGTCTTTGAATAAAATATGAACCAGACGGGTTTTGGCATTAGATCCGGCCACGTCTACCAGCCGCCGGTGCAGCATGGCTACTTTCCATAACTTCCAACCACCCTGTTCCGTAAGCTCTTTATGATAGCGGTCTACCGCCAGCGTACGGTTATAATGCAACATGTGATGGAGATTAATCCTTAACGGGCAAACCTCGGTACAATTTCCACAAAGGGTGGAAGCATAACTGAGATGCTTAAACGTTTCAAACTCTTTCATATGGGGTGTAATCACCGAGCCAATGGGTCCGCTGTATGTGGATCCATAGGTATGTCCGCCAATATTTTTATATACCGGACAGGCATTCAGACACGACCCACAACGAATACAATACATACTCTCTCTCACATGGGGATCAGCCAGTAATTTAGTTCGCCCGTTATCCAGTAAAATAACATACATCTCCTTAGGGCCATCCGGTTCCTGATTCCGTGCCGGTCCCGAAAAAATAGAATTATATACCGTTACCTGCTGACCGGTACCATAGGTAGCTAGCAGAGGCCAGAAAAGATTCAGATCCATTAAGGAAGGGATTATTTTTTCGATCCCTACAATGGCAACATGTACTTTAGGAAATGCGGTTGTTAAGCGGCCGTTCCCTTCATTTTCAGTGACACAAACCGAACCACTGTCGGCAATAATAAAATTAGCTCCCGTTACCCCAACACCGGCACTGGTATATTTTGCCCTGAGTTTCTGACGTGCTACTGCCGTTATTTCTCCGGGCGTAAGATTAGGTTCTGTGCCTAGTTTTTCGTGAAATACACGGGCACAGTCTTCCTTACTTTTATGCATAGCCGGCGTTACAATATGATAAGGCGTTTCTCCATCCAGTTGTTGTATATATTCACCCAGATCAGTCTCTACACTTTCAATTTCATGCTTTTCAAGAAAGGCATTTAAATGAATTTCTTCGGTAACCATGCTCTTGCTTTTTACTACCTGACGGCACTCATGCTTTCTGCAGATTTCCAGCACCGCAGCATTGGCTTCATCGGCATCACTGGCCCAAATTACTTTGCCCCCGTTTTTTGTAAATTGCTTTTCAAACGCTTCCAGATAATAGTCGAGCTTCTCAATCGTTTTCCATTTAATATTCTTTGCCTTTTTTCGAGCCAGATCCAGATCGGCAAATTGTTGTTTCCCTTTTACAACGGTTTCGTTATACTTACCAATATTGAAACTAAGCTTTCTTTTATGTTCCAGATCCATGGCCTTCACTTCACTCTTTGATAGGAAGTTTTTCTTTAAGGCTGGGCTTTGCATCATTTTTTTTTTTTAAATCAAATGTACATGTTTAAAATGGCCTCTCACAGTTTGGCCTGCCTGCTTATTCGTCGAGCAGATCGGGTCGTCGTTGCCGGGTACGTAAAAGCGACTGCTCGTAGCGCCATTCTTCAATCCGCTGAAAATGTCCGCTGAGCAATACATCCGGTACTGCCTGTCCGCGAAACACGGCCGGACGGGTATACACCGGCGGTGCCAGTAATCCGTCCTGATGTGAATCGGTGAGGGCCGACATTTCATCATTCAGTACGCCGGGTATCAAACGGCCAATACTGTCGGTTACCACAGCTGCCGCCAATTCCCCGCCACTTAATACATAATCACCAATAGACAGTTCGAGGGTTACATACAGATCCCGGATACGCTGGTCGATTCCCTTGTAATGACCGCATATCATCATCAGGTTTCCTTT
>CAYWKR010000207.1:0-4510 GCA_964458785.1 uncultured Bifidobacterium sp.
GACTTCATCATGTAGAATATAAAGGATTATCCTAACCAGCAATTTGATTTTATACTGAAAAACCATATTCAGCCGAAGCAATTCTTATCTTTCCCGCTAAGATGGAATTTCCGAATCGGGTGACTGTATTATTCATTACACCGCCATTTACTCAGCTGAATACCCCCTACCCTGCTACAGCCTATCTGAAAGGGTTCCTGAATAGTCAGGGCGTTTCATCGTGGCAATGTGATCTCGGACTGGAATTGATTCTGAAGATTTTCAGTCGCACCGGACTGCATGATTTATTCCGTTGGGTAGAGGTAAACCTACAGGCTGATCCGATTGTACAGACTGAATCTATTCAATACATGCTGGCAATGAAAGAAATCTATGTACAAACCATAGAACCTGTCATAGAATTTCTGCAGGGAAAAAATCCCATGCTGGCGCACGCCATTGTTGCCGGAGGAATGCTTCCCCGTGGCAAACGGTTCGAACACCAGCTTCCATTGGATGATGCCTTTGGTTTGGCCGGCATTCAGGATAAAGCAAAATACCTCTGCACTCTTTATCTGGAAGATCTGGGTGATTTTATTACCGAATGTATTGATCCTCATTTCGGCTTTAGTCGCTATGCCGAGCGTTTAGCCCGAAGTGCCAACCGTTTTGATGAGTTATACCTTTCCCTGAAAGAACCTTTAACCAGAACCGAATACTGGATGCAGGAACTGCTGGAAGAAAAAATGAAAACGTTTCAGCCTTCCCTGGTCGTTCTTTCAGTACCCTTTCCAGGTAACCTGCATATGGCATTGCGTATCGGAGAGTATATCAAAAACCATTTTCCGGACGTGAAGGTGGCCATGGGAGGTGGTTACCCCAATACCGAGTTACGATCGCTTTCTGAAAAACGGGTTTTTGAATTTGTTGACTTTATTACTCTCGACGATGGGGAAAGACCCCTGCTGAATCTGATCGAATGGATGAATGGAACCCGGCCAACTGCCGAATTAAAACGATGCTTTTGTCTGGTTCATAATGAGGTGATGTTTTGCAACGGAAGCTCCGATCATGATATTCCGGCGCAGGAAGGATCTACTCCCGATTACAGTGATCTGTGGCTCGACCGCTATATTTCGGTGCTCGAAATGAGTAACCCGATGCACCGGCTCTGGAGCGATGGTGTTTGGCTGAAACTAACCATGGCCCACGGTTGCTATTGGAAGAAATGCAGCTTTTGTGATATTGGCTTACCCTATATAGGCGATTATCAACCGGTTCAGGCCGCGCGTATTGCCGACCGGATGAATGAACTGATTCAACAAACAGGAATCAGGGCATTTCATTTTGTAGACGAAGCCGCACCACCCGTATTGATGAAGGAATTGGCCATTGAAATCATTAAACGGAAAATGGTGGTGAGTTGGTGGACGAATATACGTTTCGAAAAAAGCTTCACCAGGGACCTGTGTTTTTTATTAAAATCTTCAGGGTGTATCGGGGTTTCAGGTGGACTTGAAGTGGCCTCCGACCGTTTACTCGGTTTAATCCGGAAAGGAGTCAGTGTTGAACAGGTTTGTCGGGTGAATCAACATTTCAGGGAAGCAGGCATTATGGTGCATGCCTACCTGATGTATGGGTTTCCTACTCAAACCATTCAGGAAACTATCGATTCTATGGAAATGGTTCGTCAGATGTTTCTGAATGGCATTTTGCAATCGGCCCATTGGCATCGGTTTGCGCTAACTGTTCATAGTCCCGTTATGGCAAATCCTTCCGGGTTTAAAATCAAGGCATTGCTTCCTGAAACATCGTCATTTGCCAATAACGATGTGGATTACAAAGAAGATCATCCCGTTGATCATGATCGGTTTGGAGAAGGATTACGACATTCCTTGCAGAATTACATGCAACATTTTGGTTTGGAAAAAAGTCTGCATGAATGGTTTGACTTTCGGACGCCTTCACCTTCAGTAGAACCTGATTTTGTAGAGCGAATAGTTTCAACCCAGGGACTGTCATCATACGTCTTGCATAACCGGGTGATCTGGATGCATGCAACTCCTTTCATAGAAATTCAGGTGAAAAGAAAAAAAGGAAGAGAATGGGAAGAAGCCCGTTTGGAAATTCACAGCACTGAAGGTAGCTATTCGTTTAACCTTCCGGCCGGGGAAGGCCGCTGGCTATGTCAGCTTCTTGCCAACTGTTCCGTTCATCAAAAGGAAAATCCGGGTCTGCTTTTCAGTGAAGTGATTCGTTCGTATGAAGAAGCTGGCTTGCCCGACTTTGATTTGTTCTGGTATAAAAAACCGGTGAGTACCTTATACCGGTACGGACTTTTAATTGTGTAATGTAGGGCAAAAAAAAATCGCCGGTTTTACAACCAACGATCTTTCTATATTCACTAAAAAACGAATATGCTTATTTTCTGCGGGCTGCTTTTTTAGCCACTGGCTTAGCCTGAGCTTTTGCTGCTGGCTTTGGAGTGCTGGCCTTCGGTGCAACAGGTGCCATTTCAGTAGCTGCTTCCAGTTGTGACTGAAGGGTACGAACCAATTTCTTCAGATCATAAATTGTTTTATACACTTCATCCATTTCACTGCGGGTAGCCAGAGGAATGTTTACAAACATTTTTTCCATCTGCGTTTCAACCGACTTTTTAATACTCATTTTCATGGCACTTACTTCAGCCATCAGTTGACTGTAAGCATCGGTTTCGAATAAGGCAACATACTGGTTGTCAGACAAGTTCAGGTAATCCTGATACAATTTCATCATGCTGCTTACATCCTCACCATTTTCGATCTTGTGCATCACGTTTTCAGCCAGTTGATTCATGGCGGTCATTCCGGTTTCATACACCATATGCTGTAATTCAGCATTCTTAATGTTGTAGATATTCATTTGATTGAAAATGTTCATCCACTCCTGCATGTTTTTGGTATCGTTGCTAGGCGTCATCAGCTTGGCAAAAGGAGAAACGGCGTTCATCATCTGACCGTACATGGTATTGTAACCATTCAGCATGGCAGTGTATGGGTTCTGGAACATGTCCGGCATCATTTGATTCATGCTGGATTTGAATCCGCTCATCATTTCCTTCATCTGAGCGTTTCCGTTCTTATAGGCTTCAGAATACATGCTTTTCATTTGATTCATATATTCCTGGGATCCCTGTGGCATGAAAGAGAAGAACTGATCCATGAACGATTTGAACTGATCCATATTCAGATTCTTGGTAAATTGATCGAAACTGAATGTTTTATCCTGCATCGATTTCATCATCGGCATCCACATTTCGTAGAACTTAGAAAAACCTTCCGAGGTGTTGAACATTCCTTTATATGCTTCGGCCAGGGTACCATCCTGAAAATTCTTCATGAAATCAGAATAGTTATTATTCATAATAGACTGAAACTGGGCCCAGAATGCTTTAGCCTGTTCCATTCCTTTATCCATTTGCGACTGGAAATTGGCTGGATTCATCATATTCATCATCTGATTCACATCAAAGTTCGAATTCATGGTATTCCACATGTTCTGAAACTGTGTAGCGGGATTTTGCATCTGATTTGTGTTCCAAACATTTTTCAGGAAATTCATGTTCATTTCCTGCATCTGCTTAGCCCATTCTGTTTGCTGGTTTTTCCAGTTATTAAAATACTCATTCATTTTTTCGGTATTTTTCTTTGTTTCAGCCTGAACTGTGCTGTTATAGGCATTTGCTTTGTCGATATTCTCGCGCGTTGCATCTACTGCCTTTTTAACGAATTCATTTCCCTTTTCGATCGTTTCGTTCATCATAGTGTTCCCGTTTGTGAATTTGCGGGTGTTCTCAACCATGGTGTCGAATGCTGTTTTTTGAGCATCCATCAGGGTTTCAAAAAAATTGCCGTTAGAATTTGTTTTGTTTGCCATTTTAATTTTATTTGCGGTGGATTGAAATTTTTTGATTCGTTAGTTCAGAAATCCATTTACCTCCTGATTTCCGGGCGCAAAAGTATAAACTATTTCCTGAACCATAGGGTTTGGGTTGTTATTAAATTGTAATGAGAATATGTTAAAAACAGGTGACCAATTCGAACACGAATACCGTTATACACAAGATCAGGTAAATCAATATGCAGAAGTCAGCGGCGACACCAACCCGTTGCATATTAATGAAGACGCCGGCAAGGCCAGTATTTTCGGACGTTGCATTATTCATGGCTTTCTGGGAGCCAGTGTATTTACCAAAATATTCGGGGCTTTATGGTATGCCGACGGGCATGTATATCTGAAGCAAAGTATGACCTGGCTGAAACCCATGTTTGTGGATACCACCTATCGAGCTGTGATTACCGTAAAAGAGATTTTTCCGGAAAAAAACAGGGTTCTGTACGATTGTGCCGTGTTTGATGTTGCCACCGGCGAACAAACTATTGCCGGTGAGGCCTTGCTGATGAATAAGAAGCAGTATATCTGGAGCTGATTCAGCTTAAAAGAGACTTAATTGCCCCTGTACTTCCCTTCTGTAAAGCGAGGTATCGGG
>CAYWKR010000208.1:0-4494 GCA_964458785.1 uncultured Bifidobacterium sp.
AATAAAATTAAAGGTGTGCCCATAACATATGCCGAATTGGAACGGTTTTTGAAGAACATCCTATCGGTATAACGACGCCTTACGACAGGAAGATTAAAAAGGAAGCTTATGATGAATAAAATAGTTAAAACTACGGGTATCATTTTTCTCTGTGTATTTGCTTCTTCGTGCTATACCTATGGGCCCATTCATGATCCCTATTATCAGGCGGCCATCGTTTCTCCACCTGTGCAGGTTCCAAAGGTATTTGCCTCACCTCTTACCCGTTCGGAATATATGAATAAAACCTACCGTGAATTAAAAGAGGCACTTCCGGAAGCAGATATAAAATTGGTGGAAGACAGTATCAAAGTCCTTTTCCCTAATAATATCCAATATGAAAAATCGGCTCTCTATCCTTCTACCGATTACGAATCGCCACTGATTGTTTTTTCCTCTCTCTTACATAAATACTTCAAAACAGAAATTCTGATTACAGGTCACACCGATAACAGAGGGAAGAAAGAAAAGAACCGTGAACTTTCTACGTTACGCGCTCAGTATATCCTGAATTTTCTTTTCGACCATGGCATTGCACGTAATCGTTTGCAGTCGATCGGACTGGGTGACATATCCCCTGTGGCCGATAATAACAGCGACGATGGCCGGAGTCGGAATCGCCGGGTAGAATTCGTGGTTTTATATCAGGCCGGTTAATATTATTTAGTGCGTATCTTCTTCGTTTTTCAGTTTTTGGATATAAGCCAGGGCATCTGTGATTACGTCGCTGCAAATTACAATGAATGAATCTTTAGGGGCATTCTTCACCGCGTAATCAATAGCCTCTAGTTCTTTCAGGATGATATGAACCGGAATATCCTTCTTCTCCTTTGAAATACCCTGACGCAGCAAGTCAACAATATTCTCCACCGTTCGTCCCCGGAGATGCTTATCCTGACGAATAATAATTTCGTTAAACATGGTAGCAGCCATTTGCCCCAGTTCCATAATATCTTCATCCCGCCGGTCGCCCGTTCCGGCAATAATTCCTATTTTATGACTGGCTTCTACTTTATCGACATAAGCTTTCAGCACGCCAAATCCGGCCGGGTTATGAGCATAATCGGCTAATACCTGGAAATGCTTGAACTGGAATAAATTCATCCGGCCGGGTGTTTGTGCCGGACTGGGAATAAATGTATTCAGTGCCTGTTTTATATCCACCACACTAAAGCCACGTAAATAACCGGCTAACACGGCTGGCATAATGTTCAATACATTGAACAAGGCACGGCCGCTTTGTGTTAATGGAATCTGATGGGCATTTTCGATTTGAATTTTCCATGCTCCTTTTTGAATATAAATCAGATCGGTTTTCTCATCATACACGGCTGCTATTCCATTTTTATCGCAGTGTTCTTTAATCCGCTTACTCTTCGGATCACTGCTAAAGAGAGCCACCTTACATTCCAGACCTTCACGCATGGCATAAACCAAATCATCATCGGCATTTAATATGGCATATCCTTCGGGTACCACACTTTGAACAACCACTGCTTTCACCCGGGCCAATTGCTCTACGGTATCAATTCCTCCCAGCCCCAAATGATCGGCACTGATATTGGTAACGATACCGATATCGCATTTATGGAACCCAAGACCTGCCCGCAGAATTCCTCCTCTGGCACATTCCAGAACAGCAAAATCAACGGTAGGATCCTTGAGTACAAATTCCGCACTGACTGGTCCGGTGCAATCGCCTTTCATCATCATCAGATTCTGAATATAAATTCCATCACTGGTGGTGAATCCTACTTTATGTCCCATGCTTTTTACCAGATGGGCCGTTAAACGGGTTGTGGTGGTTTTTCCATTGGTCCCACTCACGGCAATGATGGGAATACGGGCTGATGTACCTGGTGGATACAACATATCAATTACCGGTTCGGCTACATTTCGTGGCAATCCTTCACTGGGGTCGATATGCATACGGAAACCCGGAGCAGCATTGACTTCCAGCACGGCCCCTCCGTTTTCTTCCAGCGGCGTTGATAAATCCGGTGCCATGATATCGATACCACATATATCGAGACCGATGATGCGTGCGATTCGTTCGGCCAGAAAAATATTATTGGGATGAACAAAATCAGTTACATCGGTAGAAGTTCCACCTGTACTTAAATTCGCCGTGGGTTTGAGATGAAGAATTTCTCCCTTTGCCAGAATACTGGAAAGAGTCAATTCCTTATCAGCAAGAATTTTTTCGGTGACAGCATCAATCTTGATTTGAGTCAGCACTTTTTCATGACCAAACCCTCGTCTCGGATCTGCATTTACTTCATCAATCAATTCTTGTAAGGTTTGCTTACCATCTCCTGTTACACAGGCCGGTGTTCGTTTGGCAGCACAAATAAAGCGGTAATTAATAACCAGTAAACGAAAATCGTGACCGGTAATAAACTTTTCGCAAATAATACTCCGGGAGTGCTTCTTGGCGATTTCATAAGCGATGAGTGCACTCTCCCAATCTTTTATATTGGTAGTGGCTCCCCGCCCATGATTTCCATTAATCGGTTTGAGTACAACCGGATATCCAATCCGGTCGATCGCTGCTTTCAGCTCTTCTTCATCCCTGATAATACGTCCACGCGGAACCGGTACTTCTGCAGCTTCGAGTAAATTTTTTGTATCTTCCTTATCACAGGCTATTTCAACGGCGATATTACTGGTTGAGCTGGCCACTGTAGCCTGAATGCGACGCTGATTAATTCCATACCCTAACTGTACCAGACTGTTTTTATTCAGACGTATCCATGGAATATTCCGGTGAATGGCTTCTGTAACGATAGAACCCGTACTGGGTCCGAGACGAACACGCTCCCTGATTTCACGCAATTCCTGAATAAACGAATTCACATCAAATGGTTTCCCTTCAATTAATCGTTCCGCAATTTCTACTGCTGCCTTGGCTGTATGCCGGCCCACTTCTTCTTCCACATACGAAAAAACTACGTGATACACGCCTCTGTTGCTGGCACTGCGTGTACGACCAAAACCAGTTTCCATACCGGCCAGAGTTTGCAATTCCAGTGCAATATGTTCTATCACGTGGCCCATCCAGGTTCCTTCTTCCACCCGTTTAAAGAATCCTCCTTCAACTCCTTCACTGCAACGGTGACTCATCATGGTAGGAAACATATCCCGTATTCTGTCTAAAAAACCCGGGATCAGGTTGGTTGGCTTCTCTTCCAGGTCTTCCAGATCTAACAACATCACAATCAGTTTATGACGTTTGATACTCCAGTAGTTCGGACCTTTCATCACTTTGATTTCCAATATTTTCATGGCATAGAATTATAAGATTCCAATATAGAACCTTATTCTATTTTCTGCAATTTTTTATTTCAGCGAACGAAGCCCCCTTTTCATTTTTTCGCATCGTGCAACCAGACTTGCGGAGATAAAAAAACCCCGCTTGAAACGGGGTTTAGTAAGATAGTTTGTTGAGGATTATTTCTTTTCGAATTTTCGTGTAAACTGCTCATCCCTGGTATGGGCATGAAGAATATACATCCCTGACGACAATGGATGTAAAGCTGCTTCCACCGTATTCAGTCCATTTTGAACAGGAACACTTTTTTGCCATACTTTTTCTCCCCGCATATCGGTAATGTATAGCTGAACCATATCGTTTTGTTTGCTGTTTAATGTAATGTTCAGTTGATTGTAACAAGGATTGGGAAATACACTCAGTGAACTGTTGGCAGACGCACGTTGCAGATCAATGACTTCACCACAAAATGTGGAATGCCCGTCCAAATCCACCTGCTCCAGACGATAATAATTATGTCCATTCTGCACATCCCTGTTCTCTGTGCTGTACTCAAGCGCCTCCTGACAATTTCCATTTACTGCCCTGGAAGGAATTACGGAAATGGTATTGAAGTCTTTTCCGTTAGCAGAATACTGAAGATTGAAATGACTGGAATTCAATTCGCAGCTGGTTCTCCAGTTCAAACGGTCGTAGCTTTCCAGCGAAGTGCCCGTAAACGAAGTCAATTGAACGGGTAATGGGGTGGCAATCATATTGAAGCCAAAATTTAATACCCCGGTAGCATTCGTCCCAACAGCCGATGAATAACCTCCATATAATCGACGGGGTTTAGTTGTATTGAACAAAGAGAAGTTATTTCCGAGTCCGCCTGACACTTTTATTTCTACCACCAGCGATAAGTTGGGATTATAGGGGAAGGACCCGTTTAAATTAATTCCATACCACGAATTGGCCACACCACCTGCCAGATTAAAACCGGTGGCCTGATACATCATCGTACTCATTCCGGTTGTGAACGAAATGGCAGAACCTGAAGTACTTCCGAAAGAATCTTTTGTTCCCACATTTTGGGAAAGTGCAATGGTAAAATTGCTGTAGTTATTGGATGAAACTCCGGAACCCAGTTTGACATAAATTTTGGTGATATTTCCGAAATAAGCGGCCGCACCAATTCCGGTACC
>CAYWKR010000209.1:0-4470 GCA_964458785.1 uncultured Bifidobacterium sp.
ATCTTGTACGATAATAAATAAATGCTGATGCGTGCTGGCAAGGTGCTCCCAAAAATGCTTTATTGTGCAAGAACAGTTTACCCCATGACCAAGACTATATCATATTTAGATTTTGTGATGTTGACTTACATAGTTTAGATGTTTTTTTTCATATTTAATAATATAGCCTTTCGACGCTTTTAGACGAAAAATGGCTGTGGCAAGTTAGTCCTTTATCGGCTTCAAATCAATTTTAATCCGGAATTGTTAAATCAAAATGAGGTTAACCCCTATTATTGTGAGAAATACTTTTCAGCATGAAATTAAAATTGATTTCTTTCTTTTTGCTTCTCACGGCATTAGGTACCAGGGCGCAGCTAACCAGTACCAATCTTCCTATTGTGATGATTAATGTGAGTGGAGCCATTGGAACTACCCAAACCCAGGCCAGCATGAGCATTATCGATAATGTGAGTGGATTGAATCACCCTACCGATATACCGGTGTTTACAGGTATGATTGGGGTTAATGTCCGGGGAAATACCACGTATCCAAAAAGTTCGTACTCGGTGGAAACCTGGAGTGCTCCTACGGTGAGTCTGGATACCGCCTTATTGGGTATGCCATCTGAAAACGACTGGGTTTTGCTTTCATCGTATGAAGACCGTTCGCTGCAACGGAATATGCTGGCAGCCCGCCTACATGAAAAAATGGAACGATATGCTCCCAGGATGCGTTACTGCGAACTGCTGATTAACAATGCCTATATGGGCGTTTATACCTTTGGCGAACGGATCAAAAGGGATTCTCTTCGCCTCGATATTGCCAAACTCACTCCGTTGGATAATGCCGGAATTAATCTGACCGGAGGCTATATTGTGAAGATTGACGGGAATGCCAATGGATGGGATTCCGGTATCAATCCACCGTATGGAACTACACAGGTTATTCATTTCGAATACGATTATCCATCGGATGCTGAAATTACACCGGTACAGCAAGCCTATATCAAATCGTATGTCGATAGTTTTGAAACGGCATTGAATGGGGCAAACTTTCAAGATACTCTGATTGGCTGGCGAAAACATGGAGCCGTGAATGCATTTGCCGACTATATGATTATTCAGGAAGTGGCCAGAAATAATGAAGCCTACCGGAAAAACAGCTATTTGTATAAAGATAAGGGTACCAAATTAAGACCCGGTCCACTTTGGAACTTCGATTTGTCGTTCCGCAATACCGCCGATTGCAACAGTTCGCTAGATACTGGTTGGACGTATCATTATGGAGGTGTGTGCGGAACTTCAAACAAATTAGCTCCATTCTGGTGGATGAAGCTAAGCAGCGATACCAGTTTTATGGATGAATTAAAATGCCGGTATTCTGCTTATAGGAAGAGCGGTCAGTTACTCGACACCACATCAATCTTTCATATGATCGATTCAGTTTCTGCATTGTTGAATGCAAATGGTGCGGTATCGAGAAACTTTACCCAATGGCCTATCTGGGGTACTCCCATTGTAAACGAACCCACTCCGATGGCAAGTAATTACGGGGAAGAATTACAGAATTTAAAAACGTTTATCAAAAACCGCCTCACATGGCTTGATACCAAGTGGCTTTCTACTTCAACCAAATGTTATCCGTTGGCTGTTCAGGAACTGCAAAAGGAAGTGGCTTTATCATTCTTTCCTAATCCGGCCGAAAATCAGGTGCAGATTACTATACAGGGATTGGATAATGCTGCCGACTTTAATGTAACCGATGTGCAGGGACGAATCATGGAAAGCAGAAAAGTGAAGAATGGTCAGTTCTATCTCGATTGTACCCGTTATCCATCCGGCCTTTACATGATTCAATTAAAAAGCGCTTCGGCCAGCATCAGTAAAAAACTGATCCGCTCCTGATGCCAGTTTATAAGAACCTTATCGTACCCGGAAGCAAGCAACGGCCTATGGGGGTTGACTTATTTTTACCCGAAGGTCCTGGTCCTTTTGACTGTGTGGTATACCTCCATGGAATTAACGGGTTTAAAGATTGGGGGAATTTTGATCTTATAGCAGAAGAATTTGAGAAGCAGGGATTCGCTTTTCTCAAATTCAATTTTTCACATAATGGAACTACTCCGGAATCACCGGAAACCTTTGTGGATCTGGAAGCGTTTGGGCATAATAATTTTAGTAAAGAATTGTTTGATGTACAATGTATTCTGGGTTGGATGCGTGATGAAAGAAACAAATTCAATTCATTCATAAACCTGCAAAAAATAAGTATCATCGGACACAGCCGGGGTGGGGGTATTGCTTTATTAAGTGCAGCCGCTGATTCGGAAATTCACCGATTGATTTTGTGGGCATCTGTAAGTGCCTGCCAGACCCCTTTTGGTATGTATGCTCCGGAACGATTAATGAAGTGGAAAGAGGATGGAGTGATACATTATCACAATCAGCGTACAAATCAGAAAATGCCTTTGTATTACCAGTTGTACGAAGATTATATTCAACATCAGGAAGAATATCATCTGGATACAGCCATGAAAGGGTTAAAGATACCAGTTCTGATATGTCATGGAACCAAAGACCTGGCAGTTCCGTTAGAGCACGCCGAACGGCTTCATTCCTGGAAGCCCGATGCTGATTATTTTATTGTTGAATCCGATCATGTATTCGGACGAAAGCATCCATGGGTGGACGAAAATTTACCCCATGCCATGCAAAGAGTGGTTGATGAGTCTATCCGGTTCCTGAAAAGAAATGCGTAGTTTACTTCAGGTAACTTAACTGGTTTTGAAGATCCTTGATTTTATCCTGAACGCCTTTCATCTGTTGTTCTAAGCGTTCCATAGCCATTTTGTTTTCTTCGATTTCGTGTGCATTCTCGGCCACATCTTTTTGCGCATCGGCTACATCTTCCAACGATTGTTCGTATTTTTTAGACGCTTTTTTTGTCACCGATTCCTGTTTTGATACTTCTTTTTTCAACGCATCTACCTGATCGATAGTGGCGGTTTTGGTACGTACCAATTCCAATGCTTTTTGTTGATTTTCCATATCCGATTTCAAGGCAGCCATTTCGATTTTTGTTTCAGCCAGTTCTGATTCCAGTTTTTCCTTCTTTTTGTTCAGGTTCTTTTCATTCTTTAAAAGATTCTTCTTGTCTTTTTCCAATTGAAGTAAACTGTTTTGCTGATTGGTAATATCATGATTCACCATGAACGCGGTGGCATCTTTTACAAAAGCATTAAAATAGGTTTTGGCTTGTTTGTAGGTTTCAGAATCAATGTCAGGTTTAAGAAAATTGTCATACCCTTTCGAGATAAGTACACTCAAAACCGATTGGCCCTGAACGGCATCTACCTTCACATAGTAATCCATTTTTTCCTTTGCAATTTCAGGTACAACGGATCCTTTATAGATTCTGAATCCATCTTTTCCTTTATCACCACTTCCCAAACCGGCATCGCTCCATTTTTTTCGAAGGGCACCATCTACCATTTCGGCCGGCATGGAATAATTGACCTGAATGCCGTTGGTTTTTGTTTGATTCCAATCAATAGGCGTAATACGGGCATCCTGTGCATGTAATTGGATGGTAAGGCAAAGTGTAAGAACGAAATGTACTATAAGTTTCATATTGTGTGTTTCCTGGCAAAATTACTTCAATAAAAAATAAGTTATGTCTGCCAAACTATTCAGTGTAGATTTAAATATTCAAGGTTCAAATCACAAATGCTTTCATACTGGGAACAGCAATCATTAATAACGTACGATTACCTCATCATGGGTGGTGGAATCGTAGGTATGTGTACGGCTATTTATCTGAAGCAACAATGTCCCGACGCTTCGGTTCTGGTGCTGGAACGTGGCCTGCTTCCATCCGGAGCCAGTACACGGAATGCCGGTTTTGCCTGTATGGGTTCGGCCAGCGAATTACTGGATGATCTTCAACATAGCAAGGCGGAAGAGGTCTTTGAGTTATTTCATTTCCGGCGAATGGGACTGGAACGACTCCGTACATTATGTGGCGACCGGAACATAGGCTATGCTGAAAAAGGTAGTCTTGAATTGCTTTTTAAACCCAATGATGTAACAGCTGATCAGCTCGATTTCCTGAATAAACAATTGAAACCTGTTCTGGGAAAAGATGCTTTTGTTCTGGTGAATGAACGAATAGCAAACTATGGGTTTCGGGGAGTCTATGCACTGATTGAAAACGTTTGTGAAGGTGAACTTCATACGGGAAAACTGATTCGCCGGCTCATTGATTTATGTATAGGCTATGGAATTGAAATTAAAACGGGGGCTCATGTGACGCGACTGGAACCCGAATCCAAGGGTTACCGTGTTCATTGTCTGGGTTTGCAGGGGTATGAATTGGGTTTTTTTACACATAAGGTAGCCCTCTGTACCAATGCTTTCAGTCGATCGTTTTTACCTGAAGTGGATTTGCAACCCGGACGGGGACAGGTATTGATAACCAAACCAATAGAAA
>CAYWKR010000210.1:0-4440 GCA_964458785.1 uncultured Bifidobacterium sp.
AATGATACATATTCCAGTTCGCCTTCGTAATTCGCAGTAGCGACCCCTCCACAGGTATCGCCTGGTAATTTGCTGAGAAAATACACGATGTTTTCATTGTCGGGATCAATACAAATCACCGTACGATCGGCCGATTTTAAAAAGGAAGGAGTAATATTTACAAAATTCAATCCATTCCCTGAACGAAAAAATCCTTTGGTAATACCATCACTACTGAGTGCGGCATAGGCAATACCTTTTGAACTGCATTGTATATCGGTAAAGTAGGATGCATTACCACTGTTTCCAATAACAGCTTTCCATGTTTTACCACTGTCGATACTGCGAAATACGGTTCCATAGGTAGCCATATAAATACAGGTGGGTACCGTATCTACCGGTGAGGATACAATTCGCCAGCCTCCCTGAAATGAGGTGCTGAAACTGTTGGGGGTTCCACCGGCAGTTGATGTAATGGGAGTCCATGTTTGTCCATTGTCGCTTGATTTAAACGCGCCATCGCCTAAATAAAAGGCGCCGCCCCCACTGGCCGAGGTGCCGTACAATTCACCACTCAGCGCATACCATAAATGGGTTTTACCCGGTCGGGTATCCTGGGTAATACTTACTACACCGGGATGGCCATTCACATCACTCACCCGGGTCCAGTGTGTGCCTCCATCGAAACTCTGCCAGATCCCTCCGGATACAGCACCAGCCAGCATATGATTTTCATCCTGGATGTCGATACAAATGGCGCGGGTTCTTCCACCTACATTCCAGGGACCCCGGCTATTCCATGCCGCCCCCCGGGTTTTAAAGGGCATGTCTTTTTGCATGTTCCGGAGGAAGTCCATCTCTTTGGCATGGCAGGCAAAGGGAAGTTCGCCGGTGGCCGGGTCGGCAAGCATTTCCCGTTCATGTTCGGCCCATTGCGCCTGTTCTCCATTGTTTTCCTCAAATTCCCATTCAGGTTGAAGGGAAACGGAATGCAGAAGAAGATAAGCCGGAAGAAGTAAGAAAAGTGCCAGGGTATGATACAAAATGAGTTTGCGCATCGGAATAGGATTGGAAACTTAAAAGTAATTTTTTTCCATGAAGAGCGATCTAAATGACGGATGATATCTGTAATCTGACTTAGTTTAGCTTGTATGAACAGGGCCAGCTTTTTGCGGAATTCGGTTTGGATGGGCAGTGCGCTGTTTTTTAATCCGGCTGCTCTCTGGGCCTGGCCTGAATATTCGAACCGGCATGTACGGTATTATTCACCGCTGGCCGAAAGCTATAATGACTTACGTGCAGGATTTAATTCGAGGATAAATAAACATCCGGTTTGCATCGCCGTGTGTCATGATGTGCAGGGTGTACAACAGGCTATAAAACTGGCGGCTTATTTTCATCTGGCAGTAAGTGTAAAAAGCGGAGGTCATTGTATGGAAGGTTTATCGTGTGGCGAAGGCAGTATGCAGATTATTGTTTCGGGGTTGAATAAAATAAGCTGGTTGAATGAACAGGAATTTTTAACCGGTCCCGGTGTACGATTGTTCGAATTGTATGAGTCGATGATTCCACGTGGACGGATTCTGCCGGGAGGCTCTTGTGCTACAGTGGGTATAGGCGGACTCACCCTGGGCGGTGGATACGGAATTCTGAGCAGGCAGTTTGGTTTAACCTGCGATCATCTGAAAGCAGTAGAGATGGTAGACGGCAGCGGTCGAATTCGTCGTAGTGAAGAAGATCGTGATTTATTGTGGGCCTGTAAAGGGGGTGGCAGCGGACAATTAGGTATAATAACCCAAATGCATTTTAAAACAGAAAGGGCTCCGAAGCAACTCAGCAGTTATCGTTTCCGGACATCGGCACTCAACGCTGCCCGTGCTAAGGAACAACTCAAAGCCTGGTTCCATTATTCGGCTCAACTACCTGGGGAAGCTTTCTCGGCGTTTTTATTCAATGGAAATCACTCGTATATTTTGCTAACAAATACCGGAAAGGAAGAGGCTGTACGGTTTTTTATTGAAGCCATGAAACCGCTGCACGACCGTTTTTCGGCGAACAGAAATACCCCGTTGGCGCAGGCATTGAAGAATTATTATGGTCAACCTCACCCCACCCGTTTTAAGAATGCTTCGGCAGGTTTATATCGTTCATGGCAAGATGTGCAGAAAGTAGCCGATGATATTATTGAAATGGTGTTGAAAAACCGGGGCATGCTATTTCAATGGAATACGGCTGGTGGTGCTATTCAGGATACCGGCATGGAAAGTGAAAGTTGTTTTCCGCACCGGAGCTATCCGTATTTTTCGGAATTACAATGTTATTGGGACGATGAAGTGGCAGGTAAAAGGCTGATGCAACGTTTTGTGGACTTACAAACCATATTGAAAGAAAAAGGATTCACCGATCAGTACAGGAATTACCCGGCCCTGGAATTTGAAAACTATGCACAACAGTATTATGGTAAATACCTTGCCCGCTTGCAAGAATTAAAACAACGCTATGATCCCGGAAACGTGATACGGCATGAACAAAGCATCCGGGGAGTGTGAAGAAGGGAAGAGAGTAAGGTGAAGGAAAGGGTTGTGCTGGATAGAATCTTGTGGCGAAGAGGGCATGTGAAAAATGCGCCCGATACGAAGGGGGCGTGGCGCCGGACTGAGACCTCTTGTTAAGCGAGGTAAAAAAGCACAGGCGCTACCCAGGCCCGGAGTAGCGGGAGGAACAAGTACGGAACCGGAAATAGCTGCGCCCGGATGCAGAAAGAAAAAAGGGCGTGACTTATCTTCGGATATAAATACAATTGCTGTGAAAGAACTGCTGGATCGCTATGCCATGTATAATACCTGGGCCAATGAAACCCTGATTCATCGATTGCATATGCTTGATGACGAAACCTTATACCGTTCTATGCCCTCAAGTTTTAAAAGTATAGCAGCCACCCTGGAACATATTTTGCGGGTTCAGAAATTCTGGGATGCCTTTATTGCCGGCAAGGATGTACGGAGTTTTGAATGGACGCCTATTGATGGCGACATCAGAAAGAGTATGCGTGAACTGAAGGAACAATCGAAGGTGATGCAGAAGCATTTTATGGAATATGAAGAACTTCAATTAAAAGAAGTTCTTGAATTGGATATGCCTTGGGCTTTGGGTAAAAGTGAACGAGCCTGGTATATTCTGCATGTGATTAATCACAGTAGTTTTCATCGCGGCCAGTTGATTACCTTATGCCGTATGGCCGGAGAACTTGAATTGCCTTCCACCGATTTTAATATTTTTAATCTCGAACATCTGCCTCGTTAAGTTATGGCCTGGACGATTACCCGCTTGTTGAAGCAATGGGAACCTTACGCCTATGATTTTGGGCAAGAAAACAGGAATAAAAAACTTGCTATAGTAAAGCAGCGGGTTTTGTTTCATAAACGAAATGCGGAGGAAGTAAAGCAATGGTATCACCGTATGCTTTTTGTTTTAGCGTATCCCGACGATGCACGAATGTACCGCCGGGCAGAATTTCAGTTAAAACATCTGGGCGAAGATTTAAAGAAGGGGCACGCTGCTTCTTGTACTGAATGGGTAAACAGTGGCCTGCCGTATAGTGTAACGAATACACGGTTTTCGCATCAACTACTGTGTTGGTTAGCCCAACAGGTAGATGTGGAAGCAGAGGCAGATGTATTGGAAGAAGATGCCTGGCCCTTATCGGAAGTGCTTAAGCCGGCCTTACCGGTTTTGATGAAAGAAATTTGTTCCACAGGATTAGAAGGAATGGAGTTGCTGGATGCCCTTAAAGTGAAAAGAGGGGAACGACTTTTGTTTTTATTAAACCATTTTTCGTTTATTGCTGATTCTGAATGCCGTGAATTGCTGTGGGACCGGATTCGTTTGTTTGTTTCGCTTCGTTCGTCTTCCGCTGAATTTTCGAAGGCGGGAAACCGATTGCCCTTTGAACATCTTTTTTTTAGTGAAAGCCTGTTGAAGCAATTCAATACTAAGGACTTATTGAATACTCCTTTACCTGCTCCCGAATCATTGAGTTTTTTACAGGCATCGTCCATCATACAATGTGTGCGTTATTCGCTGGTGCTTTTAAACCGGGAAACAGATCCATCGACCTTTATGGAAGAAAAAAGTTTGCGGTATTATGTACTGGAAAGAGGATATTCCGTGGCTTTATATGGATTGACACAAGAACGACAATTACCTCTTCAGGTATATGTGGGGTATACTTTATTCCGGAATGGAATGCCCATGGCCTATGGAGGAGCCTGGGTATTTGGGGGGCATGCCTTATTTGGACTGAATATCTTTGAAGCCTACCGCGGTGGTGAATCGGGTTATATTTTATGTCAATTATTACGAACGTATATTCAGGCTTTCTCGCTCAACGAAATTGAAATTGATTCGTATCAGTTTGGAAATAATAATCCGGAGGGAATCGAATCGGGAGCCTACTGGTTT
>CAYWKR010000211.1:0-4434 GCA_964458785.1 uncultured Bifidobacterium sp.
GATGGATTATTCGCTGTAATAGTACTCCGGGCAGGAACAAAGGCCGGAACCACTACTACTCCTTCAGCTCCTTTGGTGGAATTGGCTGCAGTATTCAGACAACGAATCTTCCCTTTTATTATTAATTGTTGGGCATAAATAGCCGGCGAAAATTGAGCCAGACAAATCAGAATTAGCAGAATGGATTTCATGGGGAAGGTGTTGAGGATGAATGAACTGGATTTAAAAAAATGTCCTGTTTTATTTCCGGATTCGCAATACGAATGGGGAGGATTTTGTCTTCAAAGTCAGGATGCGAAGTGGTGAGAGAAACGGCATCACCTATAGTATATTCTTCCAGACGAATGGTATAGGAACCATCGGTAGCCGTAGTTGTTGCAAACCGGGTACCCTCTACATTCACTTCTACTCCGGAAATCGGAATTTCTGCAGCCGTTTTCACTATCCCCTGAATAATAATAAACTCATTGTACTTTAAAAAAATATCCAAAGGCATACCATGACTCACGGTATCGATTTGTTGCGGATGAAAACCCGGGCTCTGGATAGCAAGATGAAACAATGGTTGATACAAAGAGAGTGGCACAGCATGAAAAACGGCTAATCCGTTGGCGTCAATGAACTGGGTTCGGACATCGTTTTGTTTTTTCAGTTTCACTTCACCGTTTTGAACTGGCTTTTTAAAAGTATCCATTACACGCACCGTGATTTCTTTTTCAATGGTGAGAAAAGGGTATACCATGCCTGTAATGAAAAGAATAAGTCCGGTAAAAAGTGCCAGTAAACGGAATCGCTGGTAATAGGGTTTCTTTTTACGAAGTAATGTTATGCTGACTGCTACCAGATAGCATGCAAAAACGGTTGTTACACTGAAGCAGATTAATACAAGCATATACCATACCGGCTGTATGCCTTGTTCGGGAGTAAAAACCAATTGACGGAAAAGATACCTTAGCGCTGGTATTCCCAGCATGAGCAGCGGTAGCATACCCAGGATATATTTTCGCAGTTCTTTTCTTCCCTCCTCTGGATTTTCTTTTTTTCTGAATTGAAGTTTTTCTTCAATAGCTCGGAATAAAACTTCCAGTTCGGGATGATTGGGATCTCCTTTCCATCCTGTAAGCAGAGCGGCTTCGGTTCGTTTGAATGCGAGGGGCAGAGCCACTTCTTCGAGTATCACCGGCACCAGTTTGTTGCTTTGCTGTGCTTCAGTGGCTTCATTCAGCACCCATTCCGACTGCACCGAACGCTGATTCCACAATACTACTACACACTGGCTTTGCTTTAATTCATCTTCAATCACCCGGTCAAACGATTTTCCTGCTGTAATCTGCCGGTCCCACCAAACACTCCAGCCCTCGGCAGTCAAGAGGTTGCTGAGCCGTTTCACCACCGATTTATCGGTATCAGAATAGCTGATAAAAATTTGAGCCATGCAAACAGGTTAGTTTGTAAACACAGGTTTCAGGCAGGTTGCTTCTTTTTCACCTTAAATATACTGCGGCCTGTTGTAAAATCCGAGAGGGGCAATGGTGTGCTTCTTATGAAGCCTGTATCTTTGGCTGCTATGCGATGCTTTTTGTTGTTGCTTTGTTTGAGCAGTCTCAGTGTACAGGCTGGCGATGTATGGTACCGGAATGCCGATACACTAAACCGGAAGCGTTTGTTGCTGACGGGTGGTGGACAAGCACTGGTATGGTCGGGCTCGCTGCTGGCATTGAATCAGGCGTGGTATGCACAATATCCCAGAACATCCTTTCATTTATATAATGATGCTGCCGAATGGATGCAGGTAGACAAAGCAGGTCATGCCTTTAGTGCCTGCTGGAGTGCACAACTCAGTGCATCACTTTTTCGATGGTCCGGGATTTCGCCCCGTCGTTCGGCCTGGTATGGAGCCGCCATGGGCATAGCTTATGAAAGTGTGATTGAAATTCTCGATGGATTTAGTCAGAAATGGGGATTCAGTATCTGGGATATGGCTTCCAATACGTCCGGTTCGTTATTCTTTGCCCTTCAGCAACACTACTGGCAGGAACAACGAATCGACTTCCGCTTTTCATCGCATATCATACGCTATCCGGAAAGTGAATTACAAGCAAGAGCCAATGAATTATACGGACAGCGATTGCCTGAACGGATTTTGAAGGATTATAATGCCCAGACCTATTGGTTAAGCTTTAATCTGAAGAGCTTTGCCCGAAGCACTTCCATTCCGGCCTGGCTCAATATCGCAGTGGGGTATGGGGCCCAGGGTTTATTGGGAGGTATGGATAACCTGAAACGGGATGATCTCAATCAAATTGTTTACGCTTCACCCGGGATTCCGGCCTTTGACCGAAGAGATATTCCCCGATACAGGCAATGGTATCTGGCCCCCGATATTGACCTGAGCCGCATCCGGATTCATGGAAAAACGCCAGCAGTATTCAGGGTAGTACAGCATCTTCACCTGAAGTTCCCCTTACCGGGGCTCGAATGGAGTACCCAAAATGGGTTAAGGGCCCATTGGATCTTCTTTTGATGAAAAAAATCCAAAGGGACTTCTATCTTTGCTAACATCTTAATATTGGGCTTCGTCCATACTTTCAAACATTCTATTTATTATGAAAACAAAACTTCTACTCTCCCTGTTCCTTATGCTGGCCACATTGGGCATGAAGGCACAATTTCTTTGCACCGCTAACTTTACCTATTCGGCTTCACCAAGCGGAATAGTGACTTTTAGCGGTATATCGTCCGGTAGTCCAACGCAAACCTTTACCTGGACTTTCGGTAATGGTACTTCTGGTACCGGAACGCCAGTTACTTGCTTTTATAACAGTCCGGGTAATTATACCGTATGTCTTTATGTACTGGACACGGCCGCTTCTTCCCCTTGTATCGATTCAAATTGTGTTACAATTACAGTAGGCACTTCGGCATGTCATGCGTCTTACACCTCCAGTGTAGATACTTCGGTAGGGGCCTTACCCAATACCTTCAATTTCTTTAATACCAGTACCGGAAGCAGCTTATCCTATGTGTGGGATTTTGGCGATGGAACGGGAAGTACACTGGCCAATCCGAATCATACCTATGCTACACCGGGTGTATATACGGCCTGTCTTTATATCGATAATGGCTCCGGTTGCCTCGATACCACTTGTTCTAGTATAAATACCACTACGGCAACCTGCGATGCCCAGTTTAATGCGGTACCTGACAATTCACCAACAGCGCTTCCCTATAGTTTTTTCTTTATCAATAATAGTGTGGGGGCAACCAGCTATATCTGGAATTTTGGTGATGGTAGTCCGAACAGTACGTCTGCCAATCCATACCATACTTTTCCGGGTGTGGGAGTGTACAATGTATGTCTGAGTATTTTTAATTCAGCCACGTCCTGCTTCGACTCACTTTGTACCACCGTTACCGTAACACCGTTCGGAGCCTGCAATGCCGGGTTCTATCTCTATCCAGATACCTCGGTAGGAAGTGCACCGCATACCTTTATCGGAATTAATACCAGTACCGGCTCACTTTTAACCTATACATGGAGTTGGGGTGATGGTACCAGCAGTACCGGACCTTATCCTTCACACAGTTATGCCTCTGCCGGATTGTACACTATTTGTCTGACCGTGAGTGGAGCCGGATGTGTCGATTCATTCTGTTCAACTCAAATGTTGAATAAAACCGGTGGAATGGTTACTGTAAATATTCAGGCACCCAGTGCGGTACGTCAGGTGGAGACAAAACAAATCAATGTCTTCCCTAACCCGGCCAGTGATATTCTCTTCCTGGAAGGAATGCCTGCACTGTCCTGCAAAGCTGAAATCTTTACACTCAATGGTACCAAGGTGTTCAGTACTACGTTGAAAGGAAGTACATCACTGAATATTCAAAAATTACCTTCACAATTCTATACCCTGAAAGTGACCGATGAAGAAGGAAAAACCTACTTCGCCAAATTCATGAAACAATAATCCGTTCTTGTACAAATAAAAAGAGGCCGTCTGATTCAGGCGGCCTCTTTTATTATTAAAGTGACAGGTCAGCGACCAAATTTTAAATTCTTACCGGGATAGTACGCCTGAGCACCCAGTTCTTCTTCAATCCGAAGTAACTGATTGTATTTCGCCATCCGGTCGCTACGGGAAGCAGAACCGGTTTTAATCTGACCACAATTCAGGGCTACAGCCAGATCAGCAATAGTGGTATCCTCGGTTTCTCCACTGCGATGACTCATTACCGTGTTATAGGAAGCCTGTTGAGCCATACTCACAGCATCGATGGTTTCGCTTAATGAACCAATTTGATTTACTTTCACCAGCAGGGCATTGGCAATATTCTTTTCAATACCGGTAGATAATCGCTGTACATTAGTTACAAATAAATCATCTCCTACCAATTGTACTTTTTTACCCAGGGCTTCGGTTAACATAGCCCATC
>CAYWKR010000212.1:0-4431 GCA_964458785.1 uncultured Bifidobacterium sp.
ATTGGCTGCCCTTGCTGGAAATTTCAGTGAAATAGACCCCATTCCTTCGGGATCTCCCTTCCCTGTCTCTTTTCCAATCTAAAGATAAAAAGGTTTTTTTCACTTTTTGACTTATTTCAATAACAGGCACCAGCATGGGCGGGATTTAATTTTTCTTACACCCCAACACTACCCAATGAGTCAAATATGTCCCTGTATTCTATTTTTTTTTGTATGTAAATGGCACAAACAGCATACCTGGTTTTGCACTATGCCATCCAGAAAAGTGAAATTGCTGTTGTTAAAAGGAAATTGGAGAAGAATGTTTTGGAAGCATACAACCAAACTGTTGTTTAAAATAGTGGTGTAGAAAAAATAGCATCCCTGAACCTTCAATGGAAAAACTCATCCTCAGGGTCCCCTAACGCAAACAGGTAGTTACAGGAAGCAGCATAGGGGGCAAAATATCGGTATGCTTTAATGCATCCTACCTATAACAGCTACACCCTTTGCCAAAGTATTTTTTTTCCGAAACCCAATTGCCGGTCGGTATACTTCATGGCTTGAATGTGTATGGCCCAATAATATCCGGGATGGGTTATACTGAAGGGAAATTTATGGATATATCTTGATGAAAAGGAAGCCGCCTGTTGACTGTCCATCATTTCGCCACTAAACTGTATGCCTTTAATATGCAATACATCGAGGGTATCGGCTAACACCGTTCCCGACGTTTTTCGCATAGTTTGTATGTAGCGATCATGTTGGGTTCCTTTGCCAGATTTAAATATAAAAACGGCTTCTTCTTTTAAAAATGCGTAAAAACAATTGATGCAATAGGGTTCACCTGTTTCAGTAACAAAGCAAAGGGTACATACTTTATTGCTTTGTAAAAAATGTAGCATCTGTTCCGGAATCGGGTTCATTTAATCCATGCTTTTTGTTCTTCGTTTAGCAGCAAGTAAATACTCTTTCTTTTCGTTTTCGGTGCGTGGTTTTACTTCAGGTACCAAGGCCGGATTGGCATGATCGTCTAAGGCCACAAAGGTGAAATAGGCCTCACTGATATCATACGATTTACGGCTGCGAACATTTTTGGCCTTAGCCTGTACCCATATTTCCATCGATGACCGAAAGGCCCTGGTGATACGGGCATGTATGCTCACGATATCGCCCACTTTAGCCGGTGATTTAAACACTACCTGTCCGATAGATGCTGTAACACAAATATGTTCGGAATGATTTTGTGCACATACCGCCGAAGCAATATCCATCCATTGTACCAGACGGCCACCTTGTAAGATCCCCATCGGATTGGTATCGTTTGGGAAAACCACTTCGGTGACGATGGTTTCGGAATCCCTGACCGATTTCCATTGTTTCATGATACAAGATTACATAGGCACAGACAAGCGGGGTATGTGTTGTGTCATAAACATCAATGACTTTAGACAGGATGAAAAGAATGTAATTCCTTTCGGTGTTCATAGGGAATCCTATACATTTGAAGATATGATTTTTTCGAAAGCCGGAGAATATGGTATACGGGCGGCAGTGTTTATTGCTTCGTGCTCGATCGGAAACGAACGGGCCAGTTTGAAGGATATAGCCCGTGAAATTGATTCGCCGGAAGCCTTCACCGCTAAAATTCTGCAATTACTGGTACATGCCGGTATTATGGACTCTACGCGGGGGCCTGCCGGAGGTTTTCATTGCAGTACCCGGCAGATGAAAAAAACACGCTTACTGGATATTGTTTGTGCCATTGACGGAGCCATGAGCGAAACCCATTGTGTATTGGGATTGAAGAAATGTTCAGAAGTCAATCCCTGTCCGGTACATCATAAATTCAAACAAATTAAATCCGATATACTCCGGATGTTATCCTCTACCACCTTATACGAAATGTCGATGTCGACGGCTGATGGACTGGCCTTTCTTAAAATGGAATAATCAGTTCCCGATCGCTTCTACCGTATAGCCAGCCTTGCGTAATAAAGCAATTAATCCCTGTTCGCCGGGTAAATGTCCGGCCCCTACGGCCACAAAACTGCTTTTGGTTTTAAACAAATCCGGAAGTTTATTCATCCATTGGCGGTTCCGTTCAAAGAGCAGTTCATTTTCGTGTCCTTTTATTTCATCCGATTCCTGTAGCAGCTGGTATAATTTTTTGAGTTCCTGTTTCCGGTAGGCAGCTACCATCGCCGAAAATTCGCTTTCTCCTTCGGTACCTTCATCCAGCGAACGCCACAACAGATTCACCATTTCTTCTCTGGGCATTTCATCAAACAGCGCCATCTGTTGATAAAAAGTTTCTAAACCAATAACTTCAATACGCTGGTCCTTACTTTTTTTAATCAGATTCATTTCATACGAATCGGGTGTTTCGCAACTCAGCGATTTCATGGCAATGGCTGAATACAACACAAAGGGTTTGGTTTCCATAAAAGCAGCCGCATCCATTCCTTTTCGTTCCATAAGGCGCGTGGCAAATGAATCGTAATCGCGGGGAGAAGGAAAAAAATCACGAAGGGTCATTCCATTAGTCAGCGCCATGATACTCAGCATTTCCATCTGTTGGGCAGCATCGTTCAGATTCACTTCCAATACCAGTTGTTTGCAGGTTTTAAAGGCTTGATCCATTTTTTCGGTGAAGAAATAATCGTCGGGACAAATGGCATGTATGGTTCCGAATAAATATGAATTTTGTTTCAGGCCCTTGCCACTTATTTTCCATAGCAAACTATTTTCGTTAGCAGCGACTTTTGCCGGAACGGCTGCTTTTTGTGCATGGCTGCAAAATCCAAACAAGGATAACAGCAGGGTGAAGAACAGGTGTATTTTCTTTTTCATTTTAATGTTCATGTAGTAGTAAGGTAATTAATGCAAACCCTAATCCGGATAATACCGCCAGTATTTTTTGCCGGCTCAGTTCATGATGCCGTGTTCCGCTTTCATACAGTACGGTGGTAGAAATATGTAAAAACGATCCAATGACTACCGGAATGATATAAACCAGCAGGTGAGAAACAAATAAAAATTTCTGTCCGTAATACATCGACAACATAGCCGATAATGGGGAAATCAATGCAAAGCATACTAACACCGGAATTTTATACCGAAAAACCGGGGTACTCAGTAACAAGGTACACAGCGTTACCGCTTCCGGCAGTTTATGGGCGGCTACACCCGCAAAAATCGATGGCAGCGTGGCATGGCTTTGGTAATTAAATCCCAGGGGAATTCCTTCCAGAAAGGCATGTACCGACAAGCCGGCGATAATGGGCATCAGGGTGGAAGAGGCATGATGGTCGTGTACATGACCATGTTCGATACCATGCGAAAAATGTTGCAGTATCAGCTGAAGAAAAAATCCACCCAGTATATAAAGTCCGGCTTTTTCGCCTAATTCATGAAATGTTTCGGGCATCAGATGCAGAAGCGTAATTCCCAGCAGAAAGGAACCCGAAAAAGCCAGCATCAGCATCATCCAGCTCTGACGAAACTCTTTAAGCAAAAGAGGAAGCATAGCTCCTGCGGCTGTGAGAATAAATAATAGAAGCAGATAGATCCAAACCATGCGGCCACAAAAGTAGCGACTATTTCAAATTGCTGCCCGAATGGTTTTAAAGTCAGCCATACCGGCTTAGCGTAATAAAGTAATATCGCCTTTCTGTATCACCTTTTCTTTCTGGAACGGACAATGATATTCCAGATAATAGAAATAAACATCCACATCGCAGGCCACACCCTTAAACGATCCGTCCCAGCTTTCCGCCAAATTTTTTGTTTTGAATACACATTGTCCCCAGCGGTTAAATATGCTGAAACTTACTGATTCCACTTCGCTGATAGGCATCACCCGAAGCACATCGTTGCGCTGGTCGTTGTTCGGACTGAACGCATTCGGTACCACAGCCTTGCAACAGAGCAATTGCTCAATATCGATAGGGTAAGTTCTTTTGCACCCGGCTGAATCTTCCAGATAAAAAGATGTATGTACTTCGCCCAAACTATCGTGCAGTAAACCGGTAAACGAATTTCCCCACTGATAGGTATAAGGTACCCATCCTCCCTGTAAAGTGATATGTACCGAACCGGTATTGGTTTCGAAGCAGGGAACATCGTTGATAGCAATCACCGCTTCGAGGGTGTTAGCCGGACCAGGTACCACCGCAAGCAAGGTATCCATACATAAATTACTATCGCGTAGTACCAATGTGTACACGCCTTGTGTGAGTTGCGGAAACTGAGGTGAAGAAACGAAGGCGGCACCATTCAGCGAATATGAATAGGGTGGGAAGCCTCCGCTGCTGCTAAAATGAAGAAAAGACGTAGGATCGTTATAGCAAATCACCGTGTCGGTGGTATAGGTGCTGATCAGTTCCAAGGGTTGCGGAAAGAAGATTACGGTATCATTCGGACAGGAATTCGCGTCGGTGATATATATCG
>CAYWKR010000213.1:0-4411 GCA_964458785.1 uncultured Bifidobacterium sp.
ATACATTATCTACAGTAAACACTTTTTGTGATAGTACCACGGCAACCTTAAGCATCAGTAATAATTGTATTTCTTCAGGATATAGTTTTCAATGGTATAAAAATGGGGTGGCGGTTACAGGTGCTACTTCCCGAAATTATACTACGCCCATGCAGTATGCAACGTCCTCGTGGTATTGCAAAGTGAGTTGTGGTTCCAATTTTTTAAATTCCACTACCATCACAATTACCAAATCGAATAGTACGGTGGGGGTTACACCTACCAGTTCAACGTATTGTCCAAGCAGTGGAATACCTTCTGTGCTAACCGCTTCAGGGGCTAACCAATATGCCTGGTCGCCGGGTACTGGTTTAAATTCTACATCTGCCGCCATTGTGAATGCAACCCCTGCAGCAACTACTACTTACACAGTAAGTGGATTAGATGCCAATGGCTGTTTACGAACGGCGACAACGGTGGTGCAGGTAGTTAGCTGCAGTGGAACCTTTACCATAAAAGCCTATCTTCAGGGGTATTATCAACTGACCGGTGCTATGGCTCCTGCTGCCTATAATCAGGGCGTAAGTTCAGACCCTAATTTCACCGATTCGGTATTTATTGATTTACACCAGAGTACCGCACCATATACTTTAATTGCCAGCAAGAAAGCGGCTATGAATATTAATGGTATTGCAACAGCCAGTTTCGCCTCCTCCCTCAGCGGAACCTATTATATTGGAATACGTCACCGGAATACGATCGAAAGCTGGTCGTCGGTGCCTGTAAGTTTAAGTTCGGGTTCGTACGATTTTACTACAGCGGCTAATAAAGCCTTTGGCAGCAATCAGATTTTGGTAGATACCGGTAAATGGGCCTTGTATTCGGGCGATCTGAACACCGACGATAATGTGGATTTACTGGATATGAGTTTGCAGGAAGTAGATATCAATAATTTTGGATTTGGTTATCTGGTGACTGATATCAACGGCGATGGAAATGTTGATCTGATTGATACTATGGTCATGGAATCCAATATTTCAGACTTCATCTTTTCGATTCACCCCTGAGAATCTTTCGCATAACAGGCAGCACTGTATATTTAGTGCATGAATGCCATTCTGATCACTGTTTTTGTTATTGGATATTTGCTCATCATTCTGGAGGGTAAAATCAGATTGAATAAAGCCGCCATGGCCCTGCTGAGCGGGGGTTTGTGCTGGTTACTCTATGCATTTCTTTCACCCGACCGATCGGAGGTAAGTGCTTCCTTTATGGAGCATATAGGACCCATTGCTTCTATTCTTCTCTTTCTGATGGGGGCCATGACCATGGTAGAAATTATAGATGATTTTGACGGTTTTGTGTTATTGCAACGGGTCATTACCTCAAGAAATAAGAAAAAATTTCTGTTCGTTATTACCCTTTTTTCATTTTTCCTTTCCGCTGTGCTTGATAATCTCACTACTGCCATTGTGATCAGTACACTGGTAATAAAACTGGTACCCGATGATCAGGAACGGAAATGGATATTGGGAATGGTAGTGATCGCGGCCAATGCAGGCGGTGTATGGAGTCCGATTGGGGATGTGACTACTACCATGTTATGGACAGGTAAGCAGGTGAGTACCATTCCATTGGTGAAATTTCTCTTTCTACCTTCTCTGGTTTCGGTTATAATTTCATACCTCATCATTGTTAGAAAATTAAAAGGTCAGTTTCCATCACTCCCGGCAATGGCTTTAAAAACCGGGGTTGGATCGGATGTGATGTTACTGAGCGGATTATTTTTTTTATTGCTTGTGCCGGTATTAGCCGCATGGAGTACGCTGGCCCCCTGCGTGGTGATGCTGTTTTGTATGAGTTTGCTTTGGGTAGTGGGAAGTATCATACGTAAAAAACAGGCCCCGCATGAAGAAGGTACCGTGCTGAAAGCGTTGGAACGAATTGATTTGCCCACCATCTTATTTTTCTTCGGAATACTGATTTCCATTGCCGTACTGGAAAGTGCCGGTCTTCTGGAGCAGGCAGCGCATCAGCTTTCAGGCCGCATTCCCAATCAGCATGTATTGCTTGGAGGTATTGGGTTAATTTCATCGGTACTCGATAATGTACCCCTGGTAGCAGCCTTGCAGGCCATGTATCCGATACAGCACATTCCGGCGGATAGTTTTTTCTGGCATCTGCTGGCTTACACTTCGGGTACCGGCGGAAGCTTATTAATTATTGGTTCAGCAGCCGGTGTAGTTATTATGGGGCCCGGAAAAATCAGCTTTGGATGGTATCTGAAAAATATTTCCCTGGCAGCATTTTTAGGTTATCTGGGTGGTTTCTGCTGCTATCTTCTGTTTAATTAAGAATGGGGTCGCTATCGGCCAGTAAATTTTCCTCAGTACGATCATCATTCCATTCTAAAATGAAATTATTTCTACCTTCTCCGACCAGAATATGTAAATACTTCTGCTGGGTTAATTCCAGAATGCCCAAGAAATTAAAGATGGCATGAATGCGGTTTTCACAGGATTGGAAAATACGTTCGAAGGCAATTTTCTTCTCTCTTTTTGCCCAGTTAATCAAAAACTCCCGCTGACCTTCCAATGTATAATTGTATTTGATCACTACGTGTTGCGGTTTCGAGAGGCGGTCCTGCATTTTTTTCATGACCTTTTCATAACTCTGAAAAAGCTTGAATATGGTGACCGATTGAATTTCGGTGCCTTCACTCATTTCTTCGCCTATGGCATTCAGTTCCGACTGCGCATTTCCACGGGCAAATTGTAATAAACGTTCTGCCTCGAGGGTCTTCATTTCTTCAGCCGCTTCCTTGAATCGCTTATATTCCAGAATTTTATCGACCAGTTCCTGCCGTGGATCAATTTCATTTCCAAATTCGTCCAGTTCTTTTCTTGGAATCAGCATTTTGGCTTTGATTCGGATCAGGGTAGAGGCGAAAAGAATAAATTCACTGGCCAGTTCAATATTCAACTCTTCCAGATGCCGGATATAGTCCAGAAACTCGTTGGTAATCGAGAATATCGGAATATTCCGGATATCGATTTCATCACGTTCTATAAAAAACAGCAATAAATCGAAAGGGCCTTCGAAATGATCGATCCGGATAGTATAAGTGGCGGGTGCTTGTGCCATGAAGAAGTCAAAAGTAAGTCAGCGCGCTCAGGCAATAAAGTTTTTTTCAATCACCGAATAAAAATCACGGGCACTTTGATCCCAATGGAACTTTTGCGCCTGAAGTATCGATTTTTCTGCCAGTTGTAACCGAAGGTGTTCATCTTTATAGAGCGTAATCATAGCCCCGGCAATATCTTCCTCCGATTCCGGGTTTATCAGCAGGGCGGCATCACCGGCCACTTCGGGCATCGAACTGCAGTTGGAAACAATACAGGGGACTTTGCATCGCATCGCTTCCAGAATAGGTATTCCAAACCCTTCGAAAAGCGAAACAAAGGTCATGGCATAAGCTGCCGCTATCACTTTACTGAGTTCTTCCACCTGCATATAATTGTAATGAACGACATCGTTCCGATACGGGTGATTCTGTATATCCGTTTCAATGTCGCCCGCATTCCAGGCAAAACGACCAATTATCAGGAGCTTCATAGCACTGCGTTGTTTCCGTTTAAAAATAGCAAACGCTTTCAGCAGCCGGGATACATTTTTTCTCGGGTGAAGGGCTCCGGCAAAGACAAAGTATTCGCAACCACCGGCATATTGTTCCCTGATTTTTTCTTTTTCATTAAAGGGCAGGGGAATATATAATTCATGTGCCCCATTGTACACTACCGAAATTTTTTCGGCCGGGGTATGATAGGTTTTAACCAGATCGTTTTTTGTAAAAGCTGAAACAGTTACTATATGCTTTGCTTTTTGAACAAAAAGAGGGGTGTACCGTCGGAGATAATACCGGAATTTGAAGGGCAGATGATGTGGGTAATGTTCAAATGCCAGATCATGAATCACCAGCAGGGCAGGTACCTTACTCCCCAAAGAAATAAATCCATCGGACGAGATAAACATATCGGCTTTATATTGTTTCAGTGCCCGTTTCACCGACCATTCGAACCAGATATACCAAAGTACAGGATGGCGGGCGGGCGGGTTCAGTACCACCGGCGTGATATTACCGGCATAAATGAATTGCGGATCATAGGGACGGTCGAACAGAAAAATAAATTCATGTTCCGGATGCGTGGTCACTAACCGTTTCACAACTTCATGGGTAAACCAACCGATTCCTTCCAGTTTCCCTTTTAATAAAAACCGGGTATTGATTGCAATTCTCATCGGGCACCAAATGTAAAACAGGGTATCTGAGCTTCAAATATTATTTCAGGAAGCGCAGACCTGTGAAATTTTATTTTCAAAAAAAGAATTGATATTATCTTAGACCCGTATGACAAACAGAGTGGTGATTACC
>CAYWKR010000214.1:0-4403 GCA_964458785.1 uncultured Bifidobacterium sp.
GCACTGAATAAAAAAGTTGGACCACACTGGTTATTGGTTCCGGAGGCCGGTCCAATCGTGACGGTACTTACCGTTTGCGCCTTCGTGGACGGGGAATGCCACAAGGAGAGCAAAAGGAGAATAATGGGGAGTCGAAATGGTTTAAGTGGAAAGGCAGGATGGATAGAATGGGGTAACAATAGCTTCATGTTGTGTTTTTTGTTTTTTTGAGGTTGCGCAAGTTATAGCAAAAGTCATGCCTTGGGTTCTTCAAACGGGCTCAGCGGCGCTACGCTTCTTCCCAAATATAAAAAAAGCCCCGAAAAACCGGCGCTTTCTTAACAATTTCTAATCTGGAATTATAAACGGCTGATCCGGAATTCTATCCGGTCGTTGCTTTTCAACTCTTCCGGTTTACCTTCTTTCACCAAGGGTCTTTCGTTGCCATAACCATATACCCGGATACGACTGCCATCAATACCCCGTGCCATAATAAATTCTTTACAGGCCATCGCCTTCTTCCAGGATGTTTGTTTTAATATAAACGGGTCACCGTTCAGTTCACTATGACCTTCTAATACCAGTTCCATTTCCGGCATTTGTTTCATCATGTTCGACAGGTAGCCTAATTCATCGGTACTACCTTCCTCCAGTACATTTTTTACCGGAACGAACCGGGTTTTACGGCAAACTACATTTTCACCACTCGCAATATTTCGACCCATGAAGAGTAATTCTCTTTTTCCCGGCTTCAGATTGATGCTCAGGGGTTCTCCTGTCATTCTGTTTACTTCAACACTTTTACCGCTATCGAAATATCCTTTTCTTGAAATGGTTAAATAATGAACACCACCCGGAATATTGTCTAAGGTAAATTCTCCTTTCGAATTGGTGGTGCCCTGTGATCCGCCCCAGCAACTTACAATAGCTCCGGGCAGGGGTGCTTCTGTACCTTCTTCCAGTACCACCCCCTTCACCGAAAAACGACACATGCGTTCGGTAAACGGATTTCCAAGAATGCGAATAAAGTCAATCGCATAGGCATCTCCAGCACCGGTCCGTTCATCGAATTTTACAGTGAACTGGGCTTCCCGTGCCAAAGCTTCACACATATCGGGTGTGAGCGGGAAATGAATCAGTTTGCCCATACCCGGCGACATCTCCAAATCATTCAACAAGGCTTCTCCTTCCGGGTAGTTTTTCCCATTAATGGTCATCGAAAATTTACTGCAACGACTTTTGGTTTGAATATCTTCTGCAAAGCACTGCAATTCGGCGTAGCGCACAGGTGTATGATTCAAACTGTCGAGATTGAATTTAAAAAACGGGGCCGTATTGTTGGTTGCTACGAAGCTCTTAGCGGCTTCGTCTTTTCCACAGGCTTGTTTTGAAAGTGGGTTGAACTGCGTTGAAAACAACACCCGGTCGGTTCCAGCTGCTTCGGTAGCCGATGGTTTATAAGGGCCCTGATGCGATTCGGTTATTCCATCGCAATAGGGGTCGAAATTTTCGGGCCAGCCAAAACCAAAATTATCTATATCGCCGAGTCGAACAATAAAACCGGCTTCGGGGGTGTTCAAAAGAATGGCTTTGTTTTTATTCCATTCGCGATCTCCGCTACGTGTAGGTTGAGCGAACCCTATTGTTGGGAGTAGTACCCCCAGTGTACAAATAATGAATATTGAGCTGTTTGTTTTTTGTACCATATCGGTTTTCTTGAGTGACAAATGTAGCAAAGCCCATCAGAATATCAGAAACTGAATTTTCATGCCGATGAACCAGAATTTCTTGTAGTTTGGTGGAGAATTTAAGTTGTATGAATATTCCGCATCCCTGGATCACCCGATGGTACATTTTTCTTAAAGCACATCCTTCGTTGCAAACGGATTTGATAAAGACGCTGATGGACTTCGATTTCCATCCGGACGCAGAAGCCGACGATGAAGAATACTGGAGGAAAGTACAGACTTTATTTCCTCAACCTGATGGTCATTTCAATCTCAATCATGGGGGTGTATCATCGCAGGCTATCTGTGTAGAACAGGCTTATCTGCACTATTACACCTTATTAAATACATCGCCCAGCTACTTTACCTGGAAGGTCATGGAGTTTGTTCGTACTGAAATCAGAAATGGGTTGGGTATCGTTATGAATGCTGATCCTTCCTGTATTGCCCTTCTACGTAACGCCACGGAGGCATTAAATAATGCCATTTTTGGAATTCCATTAAAGGCAGGTGATGAAGTGGTAGCCTGCCGTCAGGATTATATTAAATGTGTTTCCTCCTGGAAGCAGCGCGAAGAAAGAGAGGGTATTCAAATCCGGTGGGTAGATCTGAAAGGAACAGAAAGCAATGAAGAGGTTATAGAACGCTATACCGAAGCCTTTACTCCACTAACCAAAGTGTTGCACCTGACACATGTTATTAACTGGAATGGAATGATACTTCCGGTTAAAGAAATAATAGCAGAAGCACATCGGAGAAATATAAAAGTGATTTTGGATGGAGCACATAGTCTGGGTATGTTACCGGTAGATATTCAGGAACTGGATTGCGATTATTTCGGCGCGGCATTGCATAAATGGTTGGGTGGGCCTGTTGCTGCCGGAGTGCTCTATGTAAAGAAAGAATACATTGCAGAAACCTATGCCTTGGCTTCAGCACTTGATCCTCATAGTGAAGCTATTCAGAAATTTGAAGAGATGAGTATACAAGTGATGCCCAATTGGATGGCCCTTGGTTTTGCCATTGTTTTGCACTTGTCGTTAAGTCGGGAAGCAAAGGAAAGGCGATTACGGTATTTGTGTCGCTTATGGGTGAACGCGATAAAGGATCTTCCCGGTATTGTTATAACTGCTCCGCTTCACGATGATCAGTTTGCTGCTTTTACTGCCTTCCGGTTAGAAGGGATGCAGCCGGAAGAAACAGAACGGATACTTTTTGAAAAGAGCCGCCTGCATACTGTGGGTTTCAACTGGCCTAATCTGGATGGGGTACGAATTACTCCTAATATTTATACGCCGGTAGAACATCTATACCAACTCACAGAAGGAATCCGAAGTCTGATATTTAAAACAGTACCCCATGAATAAATTATTTCTTTTCTTTTTTCTTTGTTTGTCATTCCAGGTTCAGGCGCAACTTGTAATGAGTGGAACACCCGACAGTGTAGCGAATCTCAGTTTCCCGGGTTCTACCGGACAATACACGATCAGTAATCCTTTGGTGGTGAGTGGCACTTCATTTTCCAATCCACCGATAACTGTTTCCTGTATAATGAATTGTAAGTCCGACTATTTGTATTTCAACCAATTTGGTTTTACACTGCCTCTTACGGCTATCATCACAGGAATTGAATTGGTTCATAGCCGGGGTGCCTGCAACAGTGGATCGTATACCATAGATACTTTGCAGTTATGTTGGAATGGAAACCCTATGGGCGCCATCCGGCGTGATAGCAGTTCGATAAGTGAAACCGATACATTGGGTGGTGCGGGCGATTTATGGGGGCTGAGCCTGACGCCTTCCCAAATGAATGATCCACAATTTGGAGTTATGATCCACAGCACTGGAAGTGGTATTTGCACCTATGCCCAGTTCATGGTTGAACTTCGGATTCATTATACGTTGGGGAGTGGTATTGAAACAACACTGGAAGGTACAGGTACATATATATATTCAATTGGAAGATCAACCTATCTGCATTTGCCTTCACAAAATGTAAGTACTACCATTGAAGCATATAGTCTGGATGGTACTTTGTCGGGAAAGCAAAAAGTATATGGAGAAAATAACAAACTAAACTTTGATCATTTCTCTGCAGGTATTTATTTACTTCGACTTTCTGATATACCCGGTGTTCACTTTAAGTGGGTGAAAGAGTAATCCCGAATCGTAGCTCTCGGGACGAGAAATCCCGAATCGTAGCTCTCGGGACGAGAAATCCCGAATCGTAGCTCTCGGGATAAAAAATCAGAGCGAGACTTCATACGGGAGCATTCGCTCACTGTAATGATGTTTTGAAGAGTAATCCCGAATCGTACCTCTCGGGATAAAAAATCAGAGCGAGACTTCATACGGGAGCATTCGCTCACCGCATTCATTCTCGCTCTGATTTTTTAGTTACCCAAACTCAGGTTATATCGAACCTAGCAAGTATGTTTTTGGATGAAAAAGTGATAGAGGGATTAAGGAAGATGAGTTACCTATTTGGGTATATTGTGAAATAAAAAAAGAGGCTTTCACCTCTTTAAAATATCTCCATTTCCCCACCCTGATTGAACCTACCAAACTGAACTGCCCTTCCACGTTCAGGAATTTCAATAACCACATCAACATCATGTTGGAAACTATTTGCCCCTCGAAAGTTTCCTTCTTTGGTAGTTTGAAAAATATAGATGAATGACTTGCTTGGGTATTTTC
>CAYWKR010000215.1:0-4402 GCA_964458785.1 uncultured Bifidobacterium sp.
TTATTTATTGCCTCGGAGAACCCCAAACAACTGGAACGGCTGCACAGTATTTTTTCGGAATTGAAAGCCAATATTCTGTTTACTCCGCTGGCCATAGGATTATCACAGGGATATGCCGATCACGATTTAAAAATAGTTTGTTATACCGATCACCAGATATTTCAGCGGTATCACAAGTACCGGATGAAGCAGGCCTACAGCCAGGGTAAGGCTATGAGTCTGAGGGCCTTACGGGATCTTCAGCCCGGCGATTTTGTAGCTCATATCGATCATGGAATTGGCCGCTACAGTGGTTTGCAGCGTATTGAAGTGAATGGTGTTTTACAGGAGGCTGTTCGTATTATTTATAAGGATAATGATGTGTTGTATGTGAACATTCATTCGCTGCACAAAATTACCCGCTACACCGGAAAGGAAGGAACCGAACCCAGGGTACATAAAATCGGTAGCGGGGTTTGGGAAAAACTGAAATCGAAAACCAAAAAGCAAATCAAGGATATTGCCGGTGATCTTATCCGCTTGTATGCTGCACGAAAAGCATCCAAAGGATTTGCCCATCATCCGGACACCTATCTTCAAACCGAACTGGAAGCTTCGTTTATATACGAGGATACGCCGGATCAGGGAAAAGCTACCGCCGACGTGAAAAAAGATATGGAATCGGAAGCTCCCATGGACCGTCTGGTTTGCGGCGATGTAGGGTTTGGGAAAACGGAAGTAGCAATCAGGGCTGCCTTCAAAAGTGTTTGCGATGGAAAACAGGCTGTAATTCTGGTACCTACCACTATTTTGGCCTACCAGCATTATCAGAATTTCAGGGAGCGGTTAAAAGAATTTCCCTGTACAGTGGATTATCTCAACCGCTTTAAATCGACCAGGCAAAAAAAGGAAACCCTGCAACAACTAGCCGAAGGAAAAACCGATATCATTATTGGTACCCATGCCCTGCTTTCAAAGGATGTGCAGTTCAAGGATCTGGGATTACTGGTGATCGATGAAGAACAAAAATTTGGTGTGGCAGCGAAAGAAAAAATCAAGAGTTTAAAAACGAACGTCGATACACTGACATTAACCGCTACACCCATTCCCCGGACCTTGCAGTTTTCGTTAATGGGAGCCCGCGATCTCAGTGTTATCAATACGCCTCCACCTAACCGGCAGCCGGTTCATACCGAATTAGGAATGTTCAATGATGAATTGATCCGGGATGCCATTTATTATGAAACCGAACGGGGGGGACAGGTATTCTTTATCCATAACCGGGTAAAGGGATTACAGGAAATGAGAGATTATGTGCAGGGCTTATGTCCGGATATCAGTATTGGAATGGCACACGGACAAATGGAAGGCGACGAACTGGAAGAAGCGATTTTAGATTTTATGGCGCAGAAGTACGATGTACTGGTATGTACCAATATTGTAGAGAGCGGAGTGGATATTCCCAATGCCAATACCATTATTGTCAACAATGCCCATCAGTTCGGACTCAGTGATTTGCATCAGTTACGCGGCCGTGTTGGACGAAGCAACAAGAAAGCCTTCTGTTATTTATTATCACCGGCGCTGAGTTTGTTACCGAACGATAGCAAAAAGCGACTTCAAACTATTGAACAATACAGCGAATTAGGCAGCGGTTTTTCGATTGCCATGCGCGACCTTGATATTCGCGGGGCAGGAAATATGCTGGGAGGTGAACAAAGCGGATTTATTGCTGACATTGGGTTTGAGATGTATCAGAAAATTTTAAATGAAGCAATACGGGAATTGAAGCATACCGAATTCAAGGCCGTATTCCGCGAACAAATCGACGATAAAAAGGAGTATGTGAACGATTGTACCGTAGATACCGATCTGGAATTACTGATACCGGACAGCTATGTGGAAAATATCGGCGAACGGCTTTCTCTTTATACCCAACTCGATCATTGTGAAAGCGAAGAAGAGTTGCAACAATTCAGCGATAATTTGTGCGATCGCTTTGGTCCTTTACCCTGGCAGGTAATAGATTTATTTACGGCATTAAAGGCCCGGTGGTTGGCCGAAGAACTGGGCTTTGAAAAGATCGTACTGAAAAACAAACAACTACGCTTATACTTCGTAAATAATCCGGCATCGCCATATTTCGAAAGCGAAACGTTTAAAAAACTATTGCATTTTATTCAATGGCAAATGAAGAATGCGCGTTTAAAACATATAGGTACCACTACTTTTTTACTTGCCGATGGCATTCAGGGTATTGATTCCCTGTATCAGCTGCTAAAACGGATGAAAGAAAGCGAAGAACCCGGAGCGGGTACATAAAAGGGGGAAGGATTTACCCACACCTGTGAATTTCTATTGCAAGACCGGGGAGGAGCAGTCGTTACATTTGAATTTACTAAGAGTGTACTATGACTATTGAACAGATCATGTTGGAAAGCGAATCGTTGATTTTCGGATCGAACCGCCCCCTGACTGCCGGCGATATTGGACAGATATTGAAAGATACCCATCAGGAAGAGGAGCAGCCCGATGATACCCAACTGGAAAGTGCGCTGGAAGCTATTGTTGAAAAATATGCTTCCGACTTTTACCCTTTTGAAGTGAAGCAAATTGGTGGTGGATATCAGTTCCTGAGCAAGAAATCGTTTTACCCTACCCTCTCGAAACTGAATGGCGATAAATTCAATAAACGCCTGTCTGCTGCATCCATGGAAACCCTGGCCATTATTGCCTACCGGCAGCCTATCACCAAAGGGGAGATTGAACATATCCGTGGGGTGAATTCCGATTATTCGGTACAGAAATTACTGGAGAAGGAGTTAATTGTGATTTCAGGCCGGATGGAAGAAATGGTGGGAAAACCCCTGACATATAGTACCTCCCGTTCCTTTATGGATTATCTGGGATTAAACAGCCTCGACGAATTACCTAAGCTGAATGAAATTATTAAACAGGATCTGGTTATGCCAACTCCCGGAACTGAAGCCATACCTGAAGGAGACCATACCATGGCTGTGGGAGAAAACGGAGAATTGATTCATCTGGGAGAAGGTGAAGTTCCGGAACAGGAGAACGGGTCCTCAGAATCCTGAGGAATTATTCGTTTTCGTTATTAAGCACTTGCTTGATAAATTGATTCACTTCGTTCAAACGGTCGTGGTTGAGTGTGTAGTGTATATTTTTTCCTACCCGATTGGTTTTTACAAATTCAGCCCGGCGCAGAATAGCCAGATGTTGCGATGCAACTGATTGTTCAACCCGAAGTTTTACATAGATTTCAGTAACGGTCAGATTGTCTTTTTCTTCTAATAATTTTATAATCGACTGACGAAGCTTATGATTGATCGAACGTAAAATGGCGGCTACTTTTTTCACTTCAAGATAATTGATTTTACTGCTGCCACTTGTATTCTTCTCGGCTACAGTTACAATGTTTGAAGGAAAGTTATTTTGTTCCATACGATTCAATTTTAATACGTTATTTAATTTACAAAAACCATAATGTGTATGTACAAGTAAGTCATATACCTTACATGTCTTTTTCAATATGGGTCTGTAAAAATAATAATATTATTAAAATTTGAGATGTTTATAACTTGTTTATTTTGTTAATGTGGACGTTTTTTCCGTAAAAGGGTTCCGACTGAAGCAGATCCCCTTCCTGCGCTATTTTCAGAGCCAGGGTTGGCAGGCTTTCCAAACGAAAAGGAACCCATTCAGCCTGAGGCCACCGGGCGAGCAGTGACTCCTCTCCGACCACCAGGTTTCCATGATGACGAACGAGCCAATCCTCTACTTCGGCTGTCTTGAGTGGCAGGCATGAAGAAGTCAGCACCTGACTCCCCTCATACGCACCCGTAAAATATTCATCCTCCCGTGCCCTCATGAGAACCAGTATTCTTCCGGTCTGGGCGGTTGCCGCTGCCTTCAGCCAGTCTAAGCGATTCATCAGAAACAGGGGTACCCCGCAGGCAAAACAAATGCCTTTGGCGGCACTTAAGGCTACCCGTAAACCAGTATAGGATCCGGGACCATTCATCACATATACTGCTTCCAGATCCTTCCATCTGTTGGGAAGTTCCTTCATTAAACCCTCCAAAGCAGGATGGAGCCATTTACCATGATCCATTGGATTCGGATTCTGTGCCTGTGCAAGAATCGTATCCTGATTAAAAAGCAGCGCCACGGAATGCTGACCACTGGTATCGATATATAAATTAAAGGCCATGGGGTAAAGATAAAGGCATTCATTATCTTCGTTGTATGAGCAAGAAAATTATTGAATCGGATCTGGCCCCGTCCCCTATAGGCCCTTATAGTCAGGCTGTAGAAGCGAACGGATTCTTATTTATTTCCGGCCAAATTGCATTGAATCCGGAAACCGGTGAACTCGATATGGGCGATCTGGAAACTGAAACCG
>CAYWKR010000216.1:0-4397 GCA_964458785.1 uncultured Bifidobacterium sp.
ATATGGGGGTAGGCCGTAACCTGGCCTATCACAAGGAACTATTCCAGCAAAGCAAGGGATTTTCCTCACATCATCATATTATGTCAGGAGATGATGATCTGTTTATTAATCAGGTGGCAACTACAGAAAATACAGCCATCTGTGTTCATCCGGAGGCCTTCACCTGGTCGGATCCCAAAAAAAGTAACGAAGAATGGCATTTTCAGAAAAAGCGTCATTTGAGTACCGGCAAATATTACCGTCGCAAGCATCAGGTACTTCTGGCAATGTACAATGGAAGTCATTTTTTAAGCTGGATGGCACTGATTCCCTGTATTCTGTTCCCGCAATGGATTTTGGTATCGCTTAGCGCCTGGGTATTACGATGGTTACTTCAGTGGTTTTTCTTCCAGCGTTGTTTCAGTCTTTTAAAACAAAAAGACCTGATCAATTATATCTGGGTTTTTGATTTCTGGTTATTGGGGTATCACCTGAGAAGTATTCCTTCCATATTGTTTAAACAAAAAGTACATTGGAAATAATCAATCAATATTTCAGCGATTTCAGTGAAACGCAGGTAGCACAGTTCACGCAGTTAAAGGATCTATACAGCGAATGGAATTCGAAGATTAATGTGATTTCCCGAAAAGATATGGATTCGCTTTACCTGCACCATGTACTTCATTCACTGGCCATAGCAACGGTATTCCAGTTTGAAAACGGACAACGAATTCTGGATATTGGTACAGGTGGCGGTTTTCCTGGTATTCCCCTGGCTATTTTTTTTCCGGATGCTCAATTCACCCTCGCCGATAGTATTGGAAAAAAACTAAAGGTGGTGGAAGCCGTGAAAGATACCCTTCGTCTGAACAATGTTCAGATACATCATGGCCGGGTAGAGGAAATCCGGGAGAAAAACGCTTTTGATTATGCGGTGAGCCGGGCGGTAGCTCCCCTTGGTGACTTATGGCGATGGGCTAAGCCACTCATCAAAAAAGGTCAAAGCGGCGAGATGGCCAACGGCTTGGTTTGTTTAAAAGGGGGCGATCTTCATCAGGAGATTTCAGACTCAGGTTGCCGTCCGATGCTATGGGAAATTTCGGATTTTTTTACCGAGGATTTTTTTCGGCAGAAATACATGATTTACGTCAGACGTTAGGTGATTGTATTTCATTAAAGACTTATTTATCTTTAAACCCTAAAACCAGTTTAAGATGAAAAAGTGTTTACTCTTCCTCGTTTCCTGTTTGTTTTTTATTTCGGGCCAGACACAAACGGTCAGTTATTCCTTTACTGAAAATAATCCTTATCGGTATAATTATCATTTCAATTTGAGATTATTCGATGTGGATTATGCCAATAAACAAAGTTTGTATCTGGGATATAGTCTGCAGGGAAATGTAGCTTTCAGAAAATTGTTTTCGGCAGAATTTTTATGGAGTCACCGGTATGGTCCGGGTATGGATTTCAATTACCATTTTGCCGCTGAAACGGTGTATCAAACCGTAACTACCAATAAACCGACAGGATATCAGGCATTTGAATTGGGTGGAATGTTTCACGTTAAAGATCGGGTAGTGACAAGAAACCGGAAAGTTGTTTTATCAAGCAGTGGTGGACGCCGCAGTGGAACCACGGTTACAAAATATATCCGGGTACCGGCCGAAGTACGAAGTATTACAGCAATACGGGGAGGCTTATATCACAATGCCTTTGCCATTACCGATCAGGATCACGGAAGCTTGCAAAATGGTATTCCGGGTGTGGGCGATGGTGGCGTCATTGCGAGTGATGGCACCCGCTTCGGAGCGGCAGTGAACGATTACCAGAGTATTTTTTATAATACCAAGGCTGTTACTAATATGAATATAAACGGGGTGTATCTGGGCTTAGCCAAGGCCGAATATTATAATGTGAGTATTGATCCTTCCGGTTATGGTGAAAAAAGCAGTCGCACCTATTTTAGATTGTATGCCGATGTAATTCTAGCCGCACCCATTATTCAGGATTTTAAAGGCATCGACGGAAAAACCTATAAGGTGCAGGGTGGAGGTGCTCAGGGATTTGAAACCCGACCATTGGGCGCCCGAATTGGATATGATATTGTACGTTTCGGAAAGGCCCTGGCATTTAACGCGCATACCGAAGTAGGGGTTAAACCAGGATTTAAGCGACATAATTATTTTCTTGGTGTAGGATTCGGGTTCACTTTCCGTGGCAAGATCAAGGCCATTAGTCCCAAAGAATAAAATTCAGGTACTAGTATTGTTCACTTTCATTCGGGAAATCGCGACTCTTTATGTCGTTGATGTATTGTCGGGTAGCAGATAGAATTTGTTCGTATAGATTCAGGTAACGCCGTAAAAAACGCGGACTGAATTCTTTATTGATACCTAACATATCATGCATCACCAGAACCTGTCCGTCGACATACCGACCTGCCCCGATTCCAATCACCGGAATTCGGAGTTCATCGGCAACACGCTTTCCTAATTGAGCCGGTATTTTTTCCAGTACCAGTGCAAAGCAACCGGCCTCTTCCAGCAAATGAGCATTTCGTACGAGTTGTTCCGCTTCGGCTTCTTCTTTTGCCCGCACCGTATAGGTACCAAACTTGTAAATGCTTTGCGGAGTTAAACCTAAATGCCCCATTACCGGTACACCTGACGATATAATTCGCTTTACTGAGTCGATGACTTCTTCGCCGCCTTCCAGTTTGATAGAATGAGCACCGGCTTCCTTCATGATGCGGATGGCGCTGTTCAGTGCCTCCTTTGAATTGCCCTGATAGGACCCAAAGGGGAGATCCACGACCACCAGACTTCGTTTCACAGCACGAATGACCGAAGAAGCATGGTAAATCATCTGGTCGAGTGTAATTGGGAGGGTAGTTTCATGCCCAGCCATTACATTGGAAGCAGAATCTCCTACCAGCAAAATATCGATACCGGCATCGTCGAGTATGGTAGCCATGGAAAAATCATACGCCGTTAGCATCGAAATCTTTTCACCCCGTTGTTTCATGGCCAGCAGGGCATGGGTGGTAATTTTTTTAAATTCCTTGTTTTCTTTGTGTACACTCATCGTGTCATTCCAATTAGGGCGTAAAAGTACATGCTGCACCAGATTCTGATACAATAATCTTCTGATAATATAGCCAACATGGTATTCTTTGTTCCACTTCCGTTATATTTGAGAAAGGAAGCTTCATTTTTAAATTTTATATTTTATGTCTTCGGGGGTTTATATTATTGGTGCCGGACAAATAGCCGTAGAAAAAAGTAATGCACTCAGTCTCCGGCAAATGGGAGCGCGGGCTATTCATCTGGCCATGCAGGATGCTGAAATTGAAACAGCGGATGCCTTGTTTGCCGGTAATATGTTGTCGGGTATGTTATCGCATCAGCAACAACTGGCACCCATTGTGGCAAACGAGGCCGGACTGCAGGGTATCGAAGCGGTAACTCTGGAGGCAGCCTGTGGATCTGGTGGGGCCGCTTTACGAAATGGATTTATGGCGGTGCGAAGTGGTTTATGTGAAACGGTGGTGGTTTGCGGATTGGAAAAAATGAGTCATCATGATAAGGAATTTATAACGCAATCGATTGCTACGGCATCGGATTGGGAGACCGAAGGTGGAAAAGGCGAATCGTTTGTAACACTGAATGCCCGTTTGATGCGGAACTATATAGAGCGGTATCAGGTTTCACCCGATGCCTTGTCGGGATTTGGAGTGAACGCCCATCGCAATGCCTGTCTGAATCCGAATGCTTTGTTTCATAAACCTATTACCAAAGAAGATTATATTCAGGCTAAGTATATTGCCGACGGACTTCGCTTATACGATGCTTCACCCATTTGTGATGGAAGTGCGGCTGTGATTCTTTCAAAAAATCCACCGTCTGATCGTTCGAAACCAATTATTCAGATCACAGGTTCAGGAGCCGCTTCTGAGGCTGTAGGCATTGATCAACGACAGGATGCTCTGGCTGCCGCTGGAATAAAACGTTCAGGAATGCAGGCCTTAGCTATGGCCGGTATCACCCGAAACGAAATCGACTTTTTTGAATTGCATGATGCATATTCAGTTATTGCGGTGCTTTCACTGGAAGCGATGGGATTTGCTGAATATGGATCGGGTTGGAAGCTGGCTGAAGAAGGAGTAATTTTTCGGGAAGGCCGTATTCCGGTTTCCACGTTCGGAGGTTTGAAGGCACGTGGTCATCCAATCGGGGCTTCAGGGGTATATCAATGTGTGGAGGCCTATCTTCAACTATGTTCCCGGGCCGGTGAAAATCAGTTACCTAAAAACTGCAGAACAGCCCTGATTCAAAGTATTGGAGGAACAGCCAGTACGATACTTAGTCATGTGCTTCAACTCGTATAGTATTGTAATAATCAATTCATAATTATACATG
>CAYWKR010000217.1:0-4392 GCA_964458785.1 uncultured Bifidobacterium sp.
GATTAGCCCGATCCCTGACGGCCGTCATGGGAGAGCGTCAATAGCTGAAATAGTTTTGTTCACGAATCAAACTATTTTCAGTTATGTCATCACTTATTAAAAAATCAAGTCTCTTCCCACAGTGGGGTTTTATGGATGCTGTTTTTCGCGAACCATTCAGCGACTGGATGAACAGCGCGCCTTTCCAAACAGTACCGGCCGTGAATATTTCCGAAAGCAAAGACCAGTTTGTTATTGAAATGGCAGCGCCCGGATTGAAAAAAGAAGATTTCAGCATTGAGGTGGATGGTACACACATGACTATTCAATGTGAAAAGGAAGTAAAAAAGGAGGATAAGGAAAAGAACTACCGGAAACAGGAATTCAGCTATTCATGTTTTAGTCGCTCGTTTAGCTTACCGTCTCATGCCGATGGCGATAAAATGACGGCTAATTATCAAAATGGGGTACTACAGATTAACCTTCCCAAAAAGAAAAATCAGGCTGCAAAAAATGTAAAAACAGTTCCGGTCAAATAAAGAACACCGGGAGCGCGTCTTCAGTTCAATGACTGAAATCGCTCAGGGAACTGATGTTTGTCATACCGGAAAACCAATCATGAATTTTAATTTGTAGCGAATATGTATATACAACAGATTTATACGTCCTGTCTGGCTCAGGCCAGCTATTATATCGAAAGCCGTGGAGAGGCTGCTATCATCGATCCTATACGCGAACCGGGTCCCTACCTGCAATTAGCTGCTGAACGGGGAGCCACTATCCGGTATATTTTCGAAACCCATTTCCATGCCGACTTTGTCAGCGGTCATCTTGATCTTTCCGACAAAACCAATGCAGTGATAGTATTTGGGCCCAATGCCAAACCGGCCTACCCTGCTTTTATTGCCCGGCATCAGGAACGCTTTCTGTTGGGAAATATCACGTTACAGGTTTTGCACACTCCGGGTCATACCATCGAATCATCGTGTGTTTTATTACTCGACGAAAACGACAAAGCGCAGGCCATTTTTACAGGCGATACATTATTTGTTGGTGATGTAGGGCGACCCGATCTGTTGAGTGGTAACAAATCAAAACAGGAGTTAGGCGCCATGTTGTACGATTCGATTCAGGATGTTATTATGCCACTGGCCGATGAGGTAGTAGTATATCCTGGTCATGGTGCCGGTTCGGCATGTGGTAAGAATCTGGGTACAGAACGTTTTTCTACCATAGGGGAACAGAAAAAACTGAATTATGCCCTTCAACCCATGAGTCGCAATGAATTTATTACCCGTGTTACAGACGAGCTCCCGGTACCTCCACCCTATTTCTTCAAAGATGCAAGTATTAATATTATAGGCTATTCCAATCTCGACAAGATTTTAGACCAATCCCTGCGGGCCTTATCCATAGCTGATGTTCAGGCGTTGATGAAAGAGAATTCCTTACTTCTTGATTGCCGGAATGGAACAGTATTCAGCGAGGGATTTATTCCTGGGTCGCTTCATATAGGCCTTACAGGTGAATTTGCTCCCTGGGTAGGATCCCTGATTGACATAGACCGGAATCTTGTACTGGTTTGTGAAAAGGGCACTGAAAAAGAAGCAGTGACCCGGTTGGCCCGTATTGGATTTGAAAATATCAGCGGTTATTTAAGTGGCGGTTTCGAATCATGGAAGGAAGCCGGTTTGCCTGTGGATACGATAGAATCAATAGACGCTAAAGATTTTTCAGATGCACAGCAAAATGCAGGAATGCAGTGGCTGGATGTGCGCACAAATAAGGAATATCGCACCATACACCTTGAAGAGGCTATCCATATTCCCCTGGATCAGTTGCAGAAAGAATATCAGGCACTGAATCCGGATCTTCCCAGTCTGGTTTATTGCAAAGGAGGTTATCGTTCGATGATTGCCATTTCTATTTTAAAATCGCTCGGATACCATCAACTCATCAATGTGAAAGGAGGAATCGATAAAATACTTGCCTGTAGTCCGCAACTAAGTTCCGTAGAATAAATTCAATAATACCATGCCACATACCCTTCATATACAACCTGAAATACAGGTACTCGATTTAAAAAAAGAATTCGCTATACCTTTTCCATATTTAAAACTGGAAGTATTTCACGAATCCAGTGCCAACGGGAAACTGATAGCCCGTGAAAAAATGATTGAAGGGCATACACCCCTCCATCAGGCCAGTAAACAATTAAAGGCCGGTGTATTTGAATTTAATAAAGAAATGTCGGTTGGTGAATTCGAGCGGCGTATGAAATACGAGTTTGGTCTCTTGGTACAGGTATTCAGAAAATCAGGAAATTTATGGCTCGAAACGTCTGCTACCGATGGCTGGAGTTTACAGCAACAGAGTGAAGAAGCGGAAAGTCTGGCTCGGCATTGGAATATCGAGAAAGAAGATCCAAACGATCACGATATTTACTGAGCCATTAATTCCTGAACGATTTCAGTTTGGCTTCATTCAGCAGAAATATTTTTCCATCCCGGATTTCTATCAGTTTTTCTTCCCGGAAATCACTTAATGTGCGGATCAGTGATTCTGTAGCGGTACCCACAATATTCGCCAGATCCTCTCTGGAAATGGCCACATTAAACGGCTCCGAGGTGGCTTCATGATAACGGGCCTGCAACATCAGCAAGGCTTCTGCCACCCGACGGCGAACCGAACTATAAGCCAGTTCAAGCAATTGCTCACGGTGTACACTCACATCATGCGTCAGTATCTGCAGGAATTTTTTAGCTACTTCCCGGTTATTATAAATCAATGAAAAAATTTCTTCCTTAGGCAGGTAAATCACTTCAGCATCTTCCAGTGCCTGTGCTGTTTCTTCATACACTTTCCCTTCGAGCAAGGCGGTATATCCAAAAAATTCTCCCTCTTTCAATAACGAAACAATGAACTCCTTGCCATAATCATGAATCTTAAAAATTTTCACCTTCCCTTTATTCAGGTAATACATGCCATTGGGAAAATTGCCTTCTGAATAAATATTCTGCTTCTTTTTATAAACGTTCACCTGCTTTTCCTCCATAAATTTCTGCAGGGCATCCTTTCCGGAAAAATCGCTGATAAAACCACTCAGGCCATCCATATCCTGCTGATACTCCTTCTTCAGATTCTCCATTTTTTTCAAACGGCCTTCTATAGCATTCAGCAATTCACTTTTATCGAACGGTTTGGTGATATAGTCGTCGGCTCCCATATCCATGCCTTTGCGCATATCGGAACGTTCGGCCCGGGCACTGAGAAAAATGAAGGGTATAGATTGTGTCGCCGGGTTTTTTCCCAACATATGCAAAACACCATATCCATCGAGTACCGGCATCATGATGTCACAAACAATCAGATCGGGTTTATCTTTTTGTACCGAAGCGATGCCTTGCTTCCCGTCAGCAGCCGTACTTACCTTGTAGCCGGCCATCTCCAGTATTTCGGCTGTATTCTCCCGAACATCTTCATTATCTTCTATCAGTAAAATATGATACATCATTAACATACAGTTTTATTCTGGGCGATTCAGGGGTAGTTCAATGATGAAGGTGGTTCCGGAACCGGGTACACTTTCAAACCGAATCTGACCATTTAACAACTCCACATAGTTGGCTACAATATTAAGTCCTAATCCGGTTCCTTGTATATTCACTGCATTACCTCCTCTGAAAAATCGTTCAAACAAATGCTTCTGGTCTTCTTTACTGATACCCATTCCTTCGTCGCTAACCTTGAGGGAAAGATTTTCTGTTCCAACCTCACAAAAAATCTGTATATGCTTCCCGGCCGGTGAAAATTTAATGGCATTCGATACGAGATTAATCAGAATATTTCGCAGTAATTTTTTATCGCTGCGAATTTCATAAGGGCCCTGATGATGCAGTTGCAGTTGTTGTCCTTCTTTTAAAAGAGGTTTCAGATCGCTGACCACTTCGTTACAAAATTCGTTCAGGGCCACCGGTTGCAGATGAGCCAGCACCTTGCCTTCTTCAATTTTTGTGATAGAAAGAAAATCAGAAAGAATATCATTCAGGTTATGAACTGCATTTTTAATCCGGCGAAGGTGTTTTTCTTTTTTCTCAAACGATTCATTTCCCTGATACTCTTCCAGAATGGATGCCGAAGAAAGAATAGCAGTTAATGGGGTACGGAATTCATGCGATGCCATGGAGAGAAAGCGTGATTTTAACTCATTCAGTTCTTTTTCCTGTGCCAGGGCCTGACTTAATTCGTTCTTTGATCGTTCCAGTTCAAACAAGGCTTCACGTAATACTTTGGTCCGGTCGTCGACTTTCGTTTCCAGTTTTTCATTAATGATCCGTAATTCACCGGTAAGCTTTTCCAATGCGCTTTGTTTCTCAAGTACCTCGCGCTCAATTTCCTTTCTTCGGGTAATAT
>CAYWKR010000218.1:0-4386 GCA_964458785.1 uncultured Bifidobacterium sp.
AATGAGCAGCCTTTTTTTTTTTTTTTTTGTAATTTAATCCATGCTAAAAGGATATTCTCCCACATAAATATCTTTATACACTTCACTCACATCGGGGAAGGGTGAGTTTTCTGCAAATTCAACAGCATCGTCCACAATCACTTTTACTTTATCATTAATCGCCTCGATTTCTTCTTCTGTGGCAAAACGTTCTTCGCGAATCACTTTAAGGACATGTTCAATGGGGTCTTTCTCCTTGTATTCTTCCAGTTCTTCCTTAGTGCGGTATTTAGCCGGATCACTCATACTATGTCCTTTGTACCGATACGTTTTTATTTCAAGCAGGGTAGGACCTTCTCCATCACGGGCCCGGCGTGCAGCACGGTCAATGGCATCGTGTACAGTTTCCGGTTTCATTCCATCTACACTGTCGCCCGGCATATCGTAGGCATCGGCAAACTTGTATATATCCAAAACATTACTGGTACGTTCTACCGAAGTACCCATGGCGTAATAGTTGTTTTCGCAAATGAAAATAACAGGGAGTTTCCAGGTCATGGCCATATTGAAGGTCTCATGCAGAATACCCTGGCGGGCAGCCCCATCACCAAAAAAGCATAAGGTTACATTATCGTTTCCATTGTATTTGTCGGCAAAGGCAATTCCGGCACCCAGTCCGATCTGGCCCCCAACAATACCATGTCCACCAAAGAACTTTTTTTCTTTTGAGAAGAAGTGCATACTGCCTCCTTTCCCTTTGGTACAGCCCGTTGCCTTTCCATACAGCTCGGCCATACATTCACGTGAACTGATACCTTTTGCAATGGCCAATCCATGATCGCGGTAAGCAGTAATCATATTATCGTCTTCACGGATGGCTGTCATGCAACCGGCGGATACCGCTTCCTGACCAATGTATAAATGACAAAATCCCCTGATTTTCTGCATCCCATACAACTGCCCGGTTTTCTCTTCGAATTTACGTTGCAGCAACATGATTTCGTACCAGTATAAGTAGGTGTCTTTCCCGAATTTACTATCCACGGTTTTCTAATTTGAGCGACAAATATAATTCAAATCCTGAATGGCCGGACGGGAGTAACATTCTTTCCCCGGACCGTTTCCAACTTCAAGCATGGATCATTTGGGCATGTGGCAAGATTCCGGTGCATGCAGAGAAATTGATTTCAGCTAGTATATTTACCTTGTCATGAAATTCGGTATACGGCGTCTGATTTTAGGTAATCCAAGAAAAGATATGAAACCTGCCGAGGGTTCGTTGCACAAGAGAATCCGTAACATCCGCTCTATATGGTTTAATGAACAGGATGAAGATGTAGGGATTGAAAAACTCTTCCGGCTATTTCTGGGTGTTTCGCAATTTTTTTTCCCGGGTACGTATATAAAGGAACTGTTTGGCCGGAAGGGCGTAGCTATGCGGGAACTTTCAGTGGATGTGTTTGTATTAATCAAAGTGTTGTTCCCCTTGTGGCTGGCTTATTCAGGATGGTATCGGTCGCATGTATTATTCCTCATCATGATCTGGTTTTTATTGGAAACCCTGCTGTATGTACCCACCCTGATATTTGCTTCAGATTATTTTAATCGCCCCCGTTCGTACCGGCGTTCCATGTTATTGCTATTCTTCAATTATATCGAAATAGCATTCAGTTTCGGGGTCATCTATTCCCGGGGGCATTTTTTCAATAAAGCCTTCACCCATTGGTTCGATCCGGTATACTTTAGTTTTGTAACCTTGTCTACTGTAGGTTATGGTGAATATTATCCGGTTACCCCGGCAGGAAAAGCATTAATTTGTATTGAATCCACCATTTTTGTCACCTTCGTTGTACTCTTTCTTAACTTCTTTTCTACTAAGGTGGAACATAAGGGCTACTTCGATCATACCAAACAATAAAAGCACTGTACCGTTTACGCTATAAATAGTAATGCAATGAAATATTTCCTCTATTCCCTGTTTCTTTTATCTTTTATCGGACTTCATTCTGATGCGCAATCGTCTCAACGCTCTACCGCACCCACTTCAGGTAAGAAAGTGGAGTCTAAAATGACTGAAAAGCCATTGCATAAAAAGTCAACGGATATAGTGCCCGGGAGACCAGACCGTATCGATCACCGGATGAAAGGTCCCAAAGGGGAGAAAATTTATATAGGTTCCCGGGGTGGACGATACTATCTCGATGCTTCAGGCAAGAGGAATTATGTAGAATACAAGGGAAATAAAAAGCACAAATGAACTATTTGTTTTTGTGTATCCGTTCCAGCATGGCCGTTGTAGAGTAGCCTTCCAGGAAAGGAATGATTTCCACTTTACCTCCACGCTCCAGTACTTCTTTAGCGCCCACCGTCGTCTCCATGGTATAATCGCCTCCTTTCACCAGCACATCCGGTTTCAACAGATTGATCAGGTCGAGAGGGGTGTCTTCTTCAAACAAAATAACGGCGTCGATATAGGTATGCATCGCCAGGTTCAGGGCTCTTGAATACTCATCTACCACCGGACGGCCGGGTCCTTTCAGTCGTTGTACCGAGGCATCGGTATTGATGGCTACAATCAAACGATTCCCTAATTCGGCAGCTTCGAGAAGATAGGTATTATGTCCACGGTGCATCAGATCAAAACATCCGTTGGTGAAAACCACTTTTTTCGATAACATGTGCCATTGATTCACCAAACGATGAAGAGGGTCGCGGGTATATATTTTTTGTTGTATGATTTCTAGTTTACTGGCCATATTGTTTTTTATTGTGCAGCAGGGGAAGAAGGATCAGGGCGACAATTCCACCTGCGATAATAATCAGGGTAGGAACAAGCCAGATGATCCAGCTGATGGCAATACTCATTGCTTTTCCAATGCCATAAAGTGAAACGATTTCGTTAACGAGCAAGGTATAGGCGCCCATACCTCCCGGGGTGACTATCATACCAATACTTCCAAATGAAAGCACCGAGAAGCCGGCTTTAAATCCAAGTACGCTGGTTTCGGGAATGCTTTTAAAACCCAGTACAATCATTCCCAGATACAGGGACCAGATGAAAAGGGTGTGGAACAGAAATTCCTTCTTCCGTTTCATTTGCCTGAAACTCATGACGCCTTCCACGATATTCCGCACCATGGCCTGAAGTTTTTTAAATAACAGGGTAGATGCAATTTTTTTTCTGAATAAAAATATCAGCAGAAAAATGCCAAGGATACTGCCTAACATAATCCAGCTTTGTCCGCTGTGCTCGTTCGATTGAAAGCGGTGAAATAAATCCTGAAGATAATCAGCTGCTAATCCGGCCTGCACCAGAAAAGTAATGGCAAAGATGAGTAAGAGGCAAACCACATCGAATGCCCGTTCGGTGATGATGGTACCAATGAGTTTGTCGGCCGGAATTTTTTCGTACCGTGCCAATAAGGTACATTTTACCACTTCACCAAAACGGGGTAATCCCAGATTAGCCAGATAACCGATGAGTACAGCAAAGAAAGCATTGCGTGTTTTAGGCTGAAGTCCCATCGGTTCCATCAGGTATTTCCAACGCACGGCCCGGCTCCAGTGACTGAGTAGTCCCATCGCTATGATGGGGATTAACAGATAATATCGGGCATATTTTAAAGAGTAGCGTATTTTTTCTATATCGGCATCGGTAATATCTTTTACAGAAAGCCAGATCAGCAGGCCACATAATCCAAATGTCAGGAGCCAGGTGACCAGATTCAGAACTCGCTTCGACATGGGAACCGGCTTATTTCAGTTTGTTTTTAGCCGTTGGGAAAATAATGACAGGCTCATGTTTTTTCGCTTCTTCAAAATCCATCAACGCATAGGAAACAATAATAACCAGATCACCGGGTTCCACTTTGCGGGCGGCAGGACCATTCAGACAAATCACTCCGCTTTTCCGTTTTCCTTTAATGATATAGGTTTCCAGTCGTTCGCCATTATTAATATTTACAATCTGAACCTTTTCATGTTCAATCATACCTGCGGCATCCATCAAATCTTCGTCAATTGTTACACTGCCAATATAATTCAGATCGGCTTGGGTAACGGTGGCTCGATGAATTTTAGATTTGAGGACCTGTATCTGCATAAGTGCGCAAAAGTAGGAAGAAGTTTATGAATTTGAATCAGTGCATCTGCGGAAGCTTAGGATCAGGCTCCCGGCTTTTTTACCCGCATATTATCAATCAACCGCACCCCTTCGAGCCAGGCTGCCACCAATACTACCTGATCGCTATCGGGATGGTATTCATGGGCTATCTGTAAATCATCGGCAGAAGCCAACTCAAGATATTCCGGTTCCAGTCCGGCTTTCCCGAATTCGTTTTGCCAGAACGGTTGTTTGGTGTTCCAGGTACTATCGGCCTCCATGGTAGTGGAATCCAACAGGCATTG
>CAYWKR010000219.1:0-4380 GCA_964458785.1 uncultured Bifidobacterium sp.
ATCGTTGGGATAAGCACTGCAAACAAAATCCCGGAGTACGGTAAAAACATCCCGAAAACTATGCCGGTGATAGGCATGTCGTTGTTTAAAAACCCGCGCCAGACCCAGCAAAAAATCATACACACTATACTTCATGCTGGCATATTTCAGGGTATGTAAAGCCCGCTTCCGGTTCCAGTAAATTTCAAGGGCATTCTCCACATCCGTGATCTCTTCTAATTCAGCTTCACTTAAGTAATTACTTCGTATGATCTGATACGGAGGCATCGGATCGTATACATAGCCATGCGTCAACTCCTTCTCCCGCATGGGAGTGCCTTTCAGAAATTTTAAAAATCCTAATTGCAATTCGGGTGGATATAATGAAAACACCGAATCGATGGAATATTTAATATCGGGTAAATAGTCAAAAGGTAAACCCACTATCAAATCCAGATGCATCTCTATTTTATGCTGTAACTGCCTGATCACGGAACTTGTTTTCCCGAAATCCTGCTTTCGGCTCACGGCCAGGTTGGCCTCCTGATTCACAGTCTGAATTCCAATCTCAAACCGGAACAAGCCGTTCGGAACCCGTTCCTGCACAAACTGTACAATAGCCGGATGCACAATGTCGGCTGTAATCTCAAACTGAAACACATTCTCGTTCCAGTAATGCAAAAGAATAAAGTCGAATAACGAAAGCGTAAAGTCTTTCTTGATATTAAACGTCCGATCCAGAAATTTTATCACCCGCCCATGCTGCATCAGATACAACAAATTATTTCGTATCTGCCGGTCGGGTAAATAGCGCACCTTATTATCTAAACTGGCTAAACAAAATTCGCAGTGATACGGACAACCCCGCGATGTTTCAATATACAAAACCCTGTCTTTTAATGTCTCTGTATCGTCACCGGCATAGGGCATAATTTCTTCCAGTTCCTTCAAATCAAAGGCTCTCCGAAGGGGATTGTATTGTACAACGCCATTTTTTTTCTGTACCAATGCACCCACCGCATCTACTTCAGGATAATGCTGTAAAAAATCAGCAAAAGCAGTTTCACCTTCGCCACAAATAATAAAGTCAATTTCCTCCAGCGCCATAAGTTCTTCCCACTCATAACTTACCTCCGGCCCCCCCAGAAGTATTTTTATTTCCGGGTTCAATTCTTTCAATACCCTCGTCACCGCCAGGGTTTGGGTAATATTCCATATATAACAACTGAAGGCTACCACATCATAATCCATACACTGAGCCGCAATGGATTCAGCGGGCTCACGAATCACAAATTCTTTCCATTCCAGCCCGGGATGCTGCTTGTTTAACTGGTACAGAATACGGATGGCCAGGTTGGTATGAATATACTTGGCATTCAGTGTGGTGAGCAAAATCCGCATGGCACAAAGTAAAGGTGTTTTTTTATGCCCCCGTGTGTATGGCTTCAATTCCCGCACATTTTCGTTCGGGGTCCCTCCCGTTTATCGGTTCATGCCGCATGCTTGTTTCTCATTCCATCTATTTCGCCGTACTTTTAGCCGCTTATTGGGTATGCTGGCACTACGACTGATATGGCGACGATTTTTTAAACCCCTGCTCCGCTTTCCGGTGCCGGTGATTTCGGCATGGCTGGCCTTTGTGTTCCTGCTGCTCGAAATTCATATTCCCCGGGGCAGTGAACTGGTACACGATTACCGTTTTATAAAACTCTTTCTCGAGTGCTTCTCCGGTATTCCCCTGTTTATAGCTTTCGATATTTTTTGCGAATCACGACAAGCCGATTTCGCCAAACGATTAGGCTTATACCTTCTCGGATTTTGTATTCTGGGACTGCATTACTATACCATTACGCCCGGCATGTTCGATGCAGAAACGGTATTTCTCTCCCATTACCTGATTTTTTTTGTTTGTTACCATCTGCTCATCTCTGTTGTGGCGTTTTATCATTCCAATGAGATCGACAGTTTCTGGCAATATAATTTTTTCCTGTTCAAACGAATTGTAACATCCTTATTGTATTCGCTTACACTCTTTACCGGCTTGGCCAGTGCGTTATGGGCCAGTGATAAGCTTTTCTCACTTCATCTCAATCCCGATTTGTATACCGATCTCGGTGCCGGTATTCTGCTGATTTTTAATACCATTTTTTTTCTCATGGGTATGCCCGATGATTATCAATATTTCAGCAGTGGCAAATCGTTTGGTAAAAGTGTACGGATTTTTGTTCAGTATGTATTGCTTCCCATTATCGGTATTTATATCCTGATTCTTTATATATACATGTTCCGGATTGTGATGAACCGCGATCTGCCAAATGGCTATGTTTGTATTCCGATTCTGGTATTTGCCATGGTGGGTATTCTGGCTTACCTGCTCATTTATCCCATTCGCCACGAAAAAAACTATCGAAGTGTTTTTCTCTTTGCCCGGTATTTTTTTTATGTATTGCTCCCTTTGCTCTCCCTGTACTTTATCGGAATCATAAAACGTATCATGCCTTATGGTATAACCGAAGACCGCTATCTGGTTTTTGTACTGGGTATCTGGCTGGTCATTCTTTCGGCATATATCATCCGTTCCCGTTTAGACAATATCATAATCATTCCGGTGAGTCTGTTCTTCATACTGGCGCTGAGTGCCATCGGTCCCTGGGGTATGTTTCAATTCAGTGTCAGCAATCAGGTATTCCGTCTCGAACACCTGTTGCAGCGAAATCATCTGCTCGATAAAGGAAAACTGGTAAACAAAAGTCAGACACTTACGGTAGACCGTCACGATGCGGCCAGTATACGTTCTATTTTTACCTATTTGAATAAGCGTGGCGAAATTAACCGGATTCATCCCTGGCTGGAAGATGCCGATCAGTTAAAACTGGATTCGGCTATTGCCCGTAACGATTTGTATTACATACATAGTATTTTTCCTTCGCTGGGCAGTGAAGAGTCATTACCTTATGCCATGCATCGTTATCTGGTGTGCGAAAAACATAATTTATACAGCCACAGCCTTCCGGTCAATGGTTTTTCTACCATCACCCAGTTTAACTGCAGTCTCGAAGATGATATTAGTGAACAGGCAGACAGTACTTCTTTGTATGGTGTATTCCGTCAAACCATGCTTTACTTTCTGCGACAAAAAGATACGGTGTATCAATTCAGCATGGAACCGGTTTTTCAAAGGGTATGGAAGCAATTCAAACAACAACAAAACGCCAGCCAGGAAACATCCAATACGCTGAAAGTGATCAATGCCAGAAATCAGCAATTACTCGTGGAGGCCGATTCAATGTTTATCGATTCTGCCCGTTGCAGGGTATTAATCAGCAGCCTCGAGTTTATCGAAAACGATACCACACAGTCGTTGTACAGGGTGGAGGGTTATTTGCTAGAAAAAGTGTTCCGGAATGAAAAATAGCACAGCAATAGCAATCATAGGATCCAACTATCCTGATGTACGGACATGTGAATCGAATGATTTAAATGATCATTTTTTTTCAAACAACGAAATATCATGATTCGTCATTCAATTACCCAAAGGGCTACGCCATGCAAGCGCTCGGCGCAGGCCTAATTGTCGTAGCGCGCGTAAAGGGTTACTATAATTAGCGTTTTTTGCGTGGTCCTTGCTCTGCGTTCTTTGCGTGGTCCTTTCTCTGCGTTCTTTGCGTGGTTCTGGCTCTGCGTTCTTTGCAAGACTTTCATTTTACGTTCTTTGTATGGTCCCCACTTTGCTTTTTAGCACTAAATCACTTTTTCACAGATCCGAAGTGATGGGCATTTATTTTATAGTCTTACGTATTCAAATCGGCTGCTAGTCAGCTACCTGATGCTTTAGTTCTGTTCAGCAAAGGAATCTGGTGCAATATTCAACTTGACCACTAATCAGACATTACTTAGTTTTGGCCTCTAAACCAACGCACTTGAAGTCAAAGAAAAAGATGATATCCGAAAAGCCAACCATACTCATCACCAACGATGATGGCGTTACTGCACCGGGCATTGCTGCTTTGGTGGAAGTGGCAAAACAATTCGGTAGGGTAGTAGTGGTAGCCCCCGATGCCCCCCAATCGGGAATGGGACATGCTATTACTATCGGAAAACCCTTACGTCTGCATCCTGTAAAACTGTTTCAGGATGTAGAAGCCTATCAATGTTCGGGTACCCCTGTCGATTGTGTAAAAATTGCTGTGGATAAGATATTGCATAAGCGCCCGGATTTTTGTTTCAGTGGTATTAATCATGGTTCCAATGCCTCTATTAATGTTATTTACAGTGGAACGATGTCGGCCGCTATGGAAGCTGCTATTGAAGGCATCCCTGCAATCGGTTTTTCGTATGAAGATTATAGTTTTGAGGCTGACTTTTCACTTCCACGACAGGTTGCCAGTGATGTAATTCATC
>CAYWKR010000220.1:0-4371 GCA_964458785.1 uncultured Bifidobacterium sp.
ATTTATTACTGGATCAGTTTGCATCGAATCCGGAACGCGACCAGGTGATTTACCGGCTTTTTTCTACCGAGAGCACCGTTTCGTTTGACGAAGTTTGCGAACTGATTTATGAATTAAGTCCGGCGTATTTTATCAGAAAGTACGAGCAATTGCTACCTATGGAAAAAAGGAAGGGGGTGAAACCTTATCTTCAGTACATACTGGCCCGCTTGTATGAAAAACAGGAAGAATTTCATAAAGCATTACATATTTATTCTGAATTAAAAACATGCGGCGATTGCTTTTCTTATAATGTGCTGTTCAAATCGCGGATTGATGAACATGAATGGCTGTGTCGTAAAGCCCTGGGCTTGGATGACCATGTGAAGGAGATTGCACGGAACTGGTTTCAGCTCTATCCGCAACGTATTCCAGGTAGTGGTTTTCGTGTACCTGTTTATCTGAACACCAATGCTCAAAGCAAAGAACAAAAAGAAATTTGCAGGCAATTGAAGGAATGTGCCATTGATTTTACATCCTCTCCTGAAAAGGGAATACTGACACTGCATGTAATTTTCAGGAATCAGGGAAAAATTCCGGTGATGGCAGTTTCAACTTCGCTGGAACGAAAAGAACGTCTGATTCCGGTGCAGGATGCCGGTGAATGTGTGAAACAAATTATCCGGATACTTTTTTCCATGACACTGAGCACTACATAAAAAAAATCCCGCAGAACGGGATTTTAGTATGGTAATAAGTAAAAATTATCCGAGATACGATTTGAGCGATTTGCTGTACCTGGTTTTTTGCAGCCGTTTGATGGCTCTTTCCTTAATCTGGCGAATACGTTCCTTAGTAAGATCGTATTTTTCTCCGATTTGTTCGATAGTAGGACCATCGCTGCCCTGCAAACCAAAATAGGCGCTCACAATTTCAGATTCCCTCGGACTCAATGATTTTAAAATCCGTTTGATTTCTTCACGTAAACTGTCTTTGATCACATCATCATCGGTATCATCGGCACCGGCCAGCAGATCACCCATACTCAGGTCTTCCGCTTCATGCACCGGCGCATCGAGTGAAGTATGCCGCGAGTTTGTACTGAAGATATTGGAGATTTCGGTTTCTGACATTTCCAGAATTCCGGCCAGTTCCTCTACTGAAGGTTCCCGTTCATTGAGCTGTTCGAAGGCAATCATAGCCTTGTTTGCTTTGTTATAGGTACCAATTTTATTCTGGGGCAAGCGTACTAAACGTCCCTGTTCGGCCAGTGCCTGAAGAATAGATTGACGAATCCACCAAACGGCATAGGAAATGAATTTAAATCCTTTGGTTTCATCGAAACGCTGTGCCGCTTTAATCAAACCGAGGTTACCTTCATTGATCAGATCGCTGAGGGTAAGCCCCTGATGCTGGTATTGCTTGGCAACCGAAACCACGAAACGAAGATTGGATTTTACCAGTTTATCGAGGGCCTGGTTATCACCGATACGGATTTTTTGAGCCAGCACGGTTTCTTCTTCTGCGTTAATCATCGGAATCCGGCTGATATCCTGCAGATATTTTTCAACCGCCTGACTATCACGGTTGGTTATCTGGGTTGCAATTTTTAACTGTCTCATAGTTTTATTTTTTAGGTGTTGGTTAGGTTAAAAAATGTTACAACGTGTTTTAAAGTTCAAAAACAGATTCCATGAGTTGCATCATGGATTCCTTTTTAAAATTTTGATTCTAATTTCAGCGCATCGAATTTTTCGACTTGCTGCGGAGTGAAGGCTCCTTTGATATTATTAATTTTATTTTGCCTGATCTCCTTCAAACGGGTTTCGATCACTGATTTATTACCGTCCAGTGTTTTCAGGGTCTTCTGTGTCATATCATCGTATGATTTGAGCACCATAGCGATTCTGGATAATTGAATTTCACTGAGATTCAGGTCAGCCTTTTTCAGAATGTTCAATTCTTTCTGAACCTGGGCGGGTAACTCCTGATCTTTCTGAGCCAGCAAGGTGCTGTTCAGGCTTAAAAAGAATGCCAGAAGTAGAAATATTTGTTTCATAAAAATATATGTTTTTCCCTGAAAAGACGTAAAGGTAATCTCCTTTGTTTGGAAATTATAGTCCTTTTTCTTAAAGAATTGTTTATTTACCCTATATTCCTGCCTCAATGTACCGGTTTACCATCCGAAACTGATATAGCCTTTTCCGGTATTCCGCTGTCTCTGCCGTATGGCAATGTACCCGGGAACTGTTTTGTCGGCCCCCCGCTGGCAAAAGGTTAAGAGGTAACGACCGCTGTGTGGACAGATAAAAGAAAACGAGGTGCTGATTTCGCCCTCCTTTTCCGGTTTGAATTTATCGGTGACAATATCCCCTATTCCTTCCAGTCCTAATTTAACTTCTGCTTTGCGGGTTCCGGGATCCGAGACCAGAAAAAATTTATACCATCCACCTCCCTTAAGATCAATCCATACTGCATATTCGGTATTCCGTTCCATCTGAAGGGTGGTTTCATGACAGGGAATAAATCCTTCCGAAGCAAAACGCGTGTTCAACGCATGAATCTCTTCCTGAAATGAAGATTGCACTTGTGCCCCCACCCATTGGGGCAATAAAGTAACAAATAACAGCACCACCAAATTCCGGAATAAGATCATGATTGAAAAACGAAAAGTAAGTCGGTATGGTGTACACGAGACACTATTTGCGGTCAAGCCGGTGTTTACTTGGGTTATTCTGAAGGGATCAGATGGAATTCTGTCCGCCGGTTAGCTGCTCTTCCCGCTTCGGTTTCATTGCTCTGTACCGGTTTCAGATCACCATATCCCACACTGCTGATTCTGTCCTCCTGTACTCCCTTCTTCACCAGATAGGCCTTGCAGGCGTCTGCCCGTTCCTGGGAAAGTTGAAGATTATCATCGGGTAAACCGGCATTATCGGTATGACCTTCGATATCGAGGAGATAATCGTTGTGAACAAGGAGTAAATGTACCAGGGTATCGAGTGCGGCATACGAAGTCTTCAGCAATTCGGCACTTCCCCGGGCAAAAAGTACCCCTTTGGATACCGATTCGGCCTGATGCAGATCGGTGCGATTAATCCCAGGACAACCCCGGTTAGAAGTACAAAACAAATCCGGGCATTCATCCGATTCATCGTCGAACCCGTCCTGGTCGCGATCGGGTGGCGGACATCCTTTCCATTTGCCTAAACCTGCCCGATCGGGGCATTGATCCAGTGGATCGGCTATCCCATCGGAATCCGAATCGGGGCAACCCATCATACTCAGAAATCCTTTTTGCCCCGGACAATGATCTGCACTATCTGTAATACCATCGCCATCTGTATCCGGACAGCCATGCATTGACAACAATCCAGCCATTAAAGGACATCCATCCTCGGTATCCGCAATACCATCCCCATCACTGTCCTGTATACTCTTTTTTTTATGAAGGCCTTTGCCTGAAAATTTTACCAACGCAAGGGAATATGAAATACCGGGAACAGCCCAATCGTTTGCTTTTATCCAATATGCCGAAGACCATTCCACTCTCCATCTGGGGGCCACCCGAACTAAAACAGAAATGCCCACCGGAATTTGCACTCTTCCTGCAGTGTATCCAATCCCTCCGGATACCAGGGCATTTATTTTTCTGTTTCGGGAAAATGAAAATAAGGAATACGACAGGGTGGATTGCAAGGGAAAATAATACGGGGTTGAAAGCGAAGGAAGAAATCCCTGCTTATGAAGTATGTATAAAGAATCGGGATGGGAACTTGGATAATGTACCCGAAGAAAGGAAGCCTGAACAGACCAAACCCCATGCGGATGGATGATTCGCTGGATAGAGACCGCGATATTGGGTTCCCAAAACAAGCGGGATCCATGCTTCATGGTATCACCGGGGCGATATTCATTCAACAGATAACGTCCTGTTTGGGGACCATAGAAATCCACCGCGCCCACATGAATTCCAATACCGGTTTTTCCCGTCTGTGACCGACAAGGAATAGAGAGAATGGAAAGAAGAAAACTGAAAAATAAAAGGGAGCGCATGCAAACCACTTCGTTCACAAATGTAGCAGCGCATAAAGGTGCTAAACATTGAAGTTATTCACATTGTGGAAGGGAGCAGAGCAAAAGACAGATGCGATATTAACTTTGCCGCACTTACAGAATATTATGATTAACCCCAAAGTGCAGATTTTTTCGGGAAATGCTACTCCGGATCTCGCAGCCCGTATATCCCAGTCGTATGGCCAGGAATTAGGAAAAGCCACAATTCAGAAATTCAGTGACGGAGAATTTCAGCCGGTTTTCAATGAAAGTATTCGCGGAAACTATGTATTCCTGATACAGAGTACGTATGCCCCCACCGATAATCTGATGGAA
>CAYWKR010000221.1:0-4368 GCA_964458785.1 uncultured Bifidobacterium sp.
CCAATCCGGATCCAGTGGGGTGGTAGAATACCCTGTTTGATGATGTTACCCCGCCCTTTCCGGCAAAGTATGGAACACTGGATTGCCGATGCACAAATTCTACCCGAAAGGTCAGACTTTGCGTTGGCATAAAATCAATATTGGTACTACCATCCCATCCTGAAAACAAATCGCCCGGATTGGCACTGAATGGAAATGCGCCTTCTGTTTGTGTGGGGTTATTCGGATTGGGTAATGGGCTTGCCTGACCGGTTGGATAAAGCACCAGATAGCGGCCGGGATTGGTCATATACCCACCACCCAGAGTCCACGCCATTTTATTTTTATAAAACCAAAGCCGGTGGTAAAACATGATACTGGCGAAATACTGAGCCGGCCTGGAAGGGTCGGAGCGGGAAAAACCATTAACCCCACCGCCTTTTTCAAAGCCTATATCACCGGTGAGAGAAAAGGCAGCACGGGAAATCCCCGGTGATTTTGGATGGTTGATATACCGAAGAAGAAATGAGTTATCAGAATGAAATCGCATTCGCCCCGGTATGCCCGCTGCATCTCTGCCATAATAGTTATTGGTCAGTAATTTGATATGGCCATTGGGCATCCAGGTAATATTACCTCCAATACCCGGGGTGGAATTAAACTTGCCATAACTCTGCCAGCCATTGATTATCCATGGTTCTATTTTAAGATGTTTGCCCAGAAAAATCTGAAACCGGATGCCATTAAAAAACCAGGGGGTATTATCACTGGTAAACGAAGCCTGGTATTCCCAGTTTTCCGGTTGGTAATACGAATTCAAACCAATGTACGACATAAACATGCCGGCATCGATATTGATCCCGTACCATTTATTGATATGATATCCTATATAGGCTTCGCTCAGGTAACGATACACATTGGCCAGTTGATATTGCCCACGGTACGGACTAAAATCGTTTCGGGGTACTATTACCGACCGGGTTCCGAATTGTGTCATGAATCGTGCCCTGACATTTTGATAATTAAAGTCGCCACCCACATGTAAGGCCGAAAGTTCCACTTCATTATTGCGGGCCAATGCAGTGGATCCCACCACGGTATTATCATTAGGTTGATTGAATGAATGGGTATAGTTCACATCCATAATGAGGGAGGGTGTAAAATACTTCATGCTTTTGAACAGCGAACTGTCTCTCCGATCACTTCCATTGTGCCAAGTCTGGTCGATGTCTTCAAAAGGTTCGCCTTTTTGTTGTGCATGTAATTCCTGACAGGAAACCATATAGAAGAAAGTGAAAACTCCCCATACGCTGCGTAATATCGTTTTATTCATAGTTTACTTGTTTGAAGATTTCTGGTTAATTGAACTGCATTAGCCTGCTGATAAACTAACGGAACCTGTTCTACCACCACATCACTTTTATCTAAACCAAATGCATTTTCATCCCGTTGTCCGAACCGTTTCAGCATGAAATACGAATTCAGTAAAATCCCTTCCTTCAATGCAAATTCATTTTCAACAGAAAGGAATTTTTCCATGACGATAAATTTAAAATCCGGTTCGCTGTTGTATTTAGAGGAACCATCTGGTAAGATATGCAAATTCAATTCGCGGTTACTAATTAAATCCTGTACAATTTTTTTAAAATATAATTCTGTTCTCGGCTGTATCCTGAACCCAATATGAATATTTACCTTGATTACCTTTCCTTCAAGCAATTCCGAAACATCATAGGTGAGTGTGTAGGGGTGCTCGGTACGGTTAATATGCAAAAACCAATACACATCGGCCCTTTTAGGTTTCCTTGCAAGAATCGAATTGATAATTTTTTCTTCTATTTCATGACGATGATTGGCTTTCGTTAAGTAAATCAAATGGGTTGAAAATTTAGGAATATTCTGGTCTTCACTCAGCTCCCGGATCTGCGGAACAAATTTTCCCAGATCAACAAAGTGAGTTAACCGGTTATTGATTTTTCGCGCATAGAACCAAACATACATGGTTGCGAAAATGAACAGTTCGAAAAACAGGAACATCCAACGTTCTTTGATTTTTGCTACATTGGCAATGAAGAAAGACGTTTCGACCATGCTTAAGAAAATGAATAAAAGCAGAACCCAATATGGATTCCAGTGTAAACGGTAACGAAGAAAGAGGCTGAGTAAAAGAGAGGTCATCATCATGGCAATGGTTATACTGAATCCATAAGCCGCTTCCATATGTGTTGAACTTTTAAAATAAAGTATCATGAGAATACATCCAATCCACAACAAATTATTGACACTCGGAATATATATCTGGCCCTTCGTTTCTGTAGGTTGCTTAACCGCCACTCGTGGCCAGAAATTTAAATTCATGGCTTCACTGATCAGGGTGTAACTTCCACTGATCAGCGCCTGTGATGCGATGATGGTAGCTGCTGTTGCAATGATGATCCCGGTAATCAAAAACCAATGCGGCATCATTTCATAAAACGGATTTCGGCCATTCAGGGTTAACTGTCCCTGATGCATAATCCAGGATGCCTGACCCATGTAGTTTATCATCAAACAAATTTTCACAAATACCCAGGTGATCCGAATATTCTTTTTGCCGCAATGCCCCAAATCCGAATACAATGCTTCTGCTCCCGTGGTGGCCAGGAAAACAGCACCCAATAACCAGAAACCATGAGGATAATGTACCAGTAAGCGATAGGCATAATACGGGTTCAAGCCTTTCATAACAGACGGGAAATGAACGATTTGTAAAAGACCCATCACGAACAGCATCGTAAACCATAATACCATAACCGGTCCGAAAGCCGCTCCGATTTTTTGTGTTCCGAATCGCTGAAAAAAGAATAGCGATGAGAGTATAACAATCACGATGCCAATAGTATAGGTATTTCCGGGAACCATCACCTGCTCCAGACCATGCACCATACCTAATCCTTCTACCGCCGAGGCCACCGAAATGGGAGGGGTAATAATACCATCCGCTAGTAAGGTAGTGGCTCCCAGTATAGTAGGAATGGCTAACCACTTTGCGTAACGCCGAACCAATGCATACAACGAAAAAATACCCCCTTCGCCTTCATTATCGGCCTTTAGGGTAAGCCAGATATACTTGACCGATGTTTGAAAAACCAGCGTCCAGAAGATACACGACACACCACCCAGTACCAGCGTTTCGTCAATGATTCGTTCGCCCACAACGGCTTTTAACACATAGAGCGGCGACGTACCAATATCGCCATAAATAATCCCAAGTGCTACTAACAGGGAGGCAGCCGTTATTTTGTTGCTGAGGCCGGATACTTTTTTTTCCATCGAAGCATAGAAGATTGACCTGGCAAAATTGTATCACAGGGTATGTATAAAAAGTAAAGGTGTAGGCCTTACGTATAAATAAATTATAAAGAACTACACAAAACGGTAACCCACTCCGCTTTCGGTAATAATATGTTTGGGTTGATTCGGGTTTTCTTCAATCTTCTTTCTGAGTGTTCCTACAAATACCCTGAGGTACTGAGTTTCGGTCAGGAAGCCCATTCCCCATATTTCCTTTAAAATATATTGATGTGTCAATACCCTTCCTTCGTTTTTGGCAAACAGTGAGAAGAGCTGAAACTCGGTTGCGGTGAGTTTTACAATCTCCCCGTTGCGCTTCACGGTTCTGGCCACGAAATCAATTTCCAGATCATGGAAACTGACCTTGCTTTTATTTTCGGTGGTATGACTTCGTTTTAACGACGACCGGATTCTGGCTAATAATTCACCGGTACGAAAGGGCTTGGTCAGGTAATCGGTAGCCCCATTGTCTAAGGCTTTAATAATATCTTCTTCCCCATCCTGCACCGAAAGCATCATGATGGGCTTTTGATACCAGGTACGTAACTCCAGTAAAATTTCGTGTCCGCTTGTATCGGGTAAACCGATATCGAGTAAGATCAAGTCCGGAGGATGGCTTGCCGATAATCTGATGCCCTCTTTTCCATTCTCGGCTTGTATCACTTTATAATCGTGACTTTCCAGATTAATGGTCAGTAACCTTCTGATTTGCGGTTCATCGTCTATGATTAAAATTTCGGCTTTATTCATTTTTTAAATTGCTGAGGTATGATGTTTCCGAAGGAATAGTGATGGTAAAAGTAGCGCCGCCCTCCCCGTTTGTTAGCACATCAATGCTGCCTTGATGGGCCAGTACAAAGCCTTTTACTATAGAAAGTCCCAACCCGGTTCCTCCTGTTTTACTTTTTGGTAAGCGGTAAAACGTATCAAAAATGCGGGCCTTTTCATGTTCAGAAAAACCCGGCCCCTGGTCGGAAATGCTAAGACAAAGACTTTCATTGATCTGATAGGCTTTTAGTTGTATAGTAGTTTGAGCAGGGGTGTACTGAATAGCAT
>CAYWKR010000222.1:0-4353 GCA_964458785.1 uncultured Bifidobacterium sp.
AGGATCAGAACCGCAACGGACATTATGATATGGGTCTCGAACGATTAGCCTTTCTCAACCGAAGTCTGCACACCGGTACCGATACCATGATACAACTCTATACGTTTGATGCAAAGCCTGAATCGGTAAAAACAGAAGCAAAAAAGGAAACTGATTTTGTAAAGGGGAAACAAAATAAAACCAAACTGAATCTTAGTTTTAAAACCAATGCAGATACGGTGAATCTGGCCAAACGGAGTCTTGGACTTTATGATAGTTTGTGGTTGTATTTCAATCAACCGCTCAAGAAAGTGGATGAGGTATTGTTTCGTTTATATCAGGATAATACACTGGATCTGAGTACGCAAATTGGATACGATACTTTGCATCAGGCAGTTTATGTACTCACCAATTGGAGTCCGGATGCCCTATACACACTGAAACTGATGAAAGGATTTGTTACTGATAGCACAGGGGCTGATGCGGCAGAAACGCGGTTCTCGTTCCGAACCCGGAGAGCCAGCGATTACGGCCTGTTGAAAGTGCGTATTACCCCGGATACTAAAGCGATGCTGATGCTGATGACCGGCGATGTGGAATGCCAACGTCGGTCTATGCAGGATACCCTTGTTCAGTTCAATGCCCTTATGCCAGGCGATTATCAGTTGAGCATACTGCACGACGTGAATCAAAACAAGCAATGGGATACCGGTGATTTTATGCTTCGGCAGCAACCCGAAATAGTAGAACGAATTCCTGGTACAATAACAATAAAAGCCAATTGGGAAAATAAAATCAATTTGAATAACCCTTCGAAAAAGTAGGTATGGAAAAACTGCTATTGCTTCATGGGGCATTGGGTGCTGCCTCGCAATTTGAATTGTGGAAGCCGGTATTAGAAAAACAATTTGAGGTGCATGTACTGGATTTTTACGGACATGGCCTGAATAATGAATCGAAGCCCTGGGGTATTGCTTCCTTCTCCGATCAGCTTATTCAGTATATCCGTGAACAGAATGGTAAACCGGTTTGGGTGTTGGGATATAGCATGGGCGGGTATGTGGCATTACATGCTGCCCTTCAATCGCCCGAATTATTTGCAGGCATTATGACACTGGCCACTAAATGGGATTGGACACCGGAACAGTCGGCACGGGAAGCTTCTATGCTCGATGCCGAAACCATGAAGGCAAAATCACCCGGATTTATTCAGCTTCTGAAAGAACGGCATTGGCATACCCCCTGGGAATTCGTTTTATCAAAAACCGCAGCCCTGATGTTGGAATTGGGTAAGAATCCGGCGTTAAAGGCAGATGAAATGAATGCAATGCAGATACCGGTATACATCACCGTGGGCGACCGGGATGCTATGGTGAGTATGGAAGAAAGCAGGGATTTGTATCGGCTTATTCCCGGGGCACAATTTGGCGTATTGCCACTCACCCCCCATCTTATGGAAAAGATGAATATAGACATGGTAAGCGCTCAACTGATTTCATTTACAGAGCGAACACAGAAATTGCGTTCATGAGTTAGCGAAGGCTTGTTCTGGTTTTCATACAACCTGTGAACATCAGTACCGCTGCCGAAAAAAGAACAATGGCAATGATCAATAATAGTTCGTTGGTATATGGAACGGCTTCGTAACTGATTCCCGCAATGCCCTGTATCATTAAAACCAATTCATTCAGTAAAATACCGGCAGTAAAAAGTAGTATCCCTTTGCGGGCAACAGTATGCACGATAGGGAAGACATGTAAGCTGATATACCCCAGAAGAAATAGGGTGATGACGCCCAAGAGAACCAGATGAAGATAAGCAATTACAATTGGTCTGAAGCCGAAGGCCAGCTGACTTAACGCCGGATGCGTGGAGCCCAGTTGGAGAAGTAGTTTAATACATAGAGCCGTACAGGAAAGAATCATAAGGATATAACCTGTTTTATTTTTTTTGATGGAAAGTGTTTTTCTAAAGCGAAACAGAAATTGTACCAATAGAAAAAAGGCTATTACCTGTGCAGCCGCACTCAACACCACAAGTATATAAACAGCACGATACATAGGCATCCAGAGGGCCGATAAGTAATAGGCAGGAATAGCAGCCAATACAAAGAGGAGAAAGATATTTCTCGTTTCACTGATAGGGATTCCCAGATTACGGAGATACGATAGGAACAGACCCATACAGGCAAAAAAGAACCAGCCGTTATATTGGAAATGAAGAAAGAAATACACGGCTGATAAATACCAGTTCTGATGATTAATATGGTTTGCCATCAGAAAGGCTAAGGTGAATGCGCCGAGTGATGAAACAGACTGGAATACAAGGGCGGCTTTAAACCAGAAATGGATAGAATCTTTTCTACGAATCCGCTGGAGGTCGCGCCAGAAGATCACCATAAAAAAATAGGAGACAACAATAGAAAGAGTGGAGAATGCAATAGAAAATAAACCATAGCCCTGAAAAGGAAAACTGAGTAACATACCATAGGCTGCCAGCGCATTACCGATTAGCAAAGACTTGTATTTTGAAAATGCATGGGGTTGTCCGTTTTGATGCAGATAGTCTACCAGCAGACTCATCAGGGTCATGGTAATCCAGCCACTGAAGGCAAAATGCGAATGCGCATGCAGAATATGTTTTTGATCCAGAAAGGGAAGAGAGAAAACTATTTTATAACGAAGTATACAACCCAGAAAGGCCACTATACACAGGTTCAGCATACTGAATTTGATCCATGATGATAAAGCCGGTGACGTTTTCATTGGATTGCAAAATAAAAGGCAAGACACCGTGTTAGCATATGTGCACGATCATAAGAACACTTTTCCATGATCGATTTGTACAACCCCTTTCTTTTCCAGATTACGGATCACACGAATGACGGTCTCTACACGAAGCCCCGTCATATTGGCCAGCTGCTGACGTGTGAAGTTGACCGGAAAAAGGGCATCATCCACCATAGTTTCTGAAATCATTTTCTTTTTCAGGTATTGTAACAAGGTACTGATTCTTTTTTCCGGACATTCATAAGCCAGTAGTGTCAGTAACATGAATTTCATACGAAGCCGTCCGGCCATCATCTTCGAAAATTCGAAATGCAAATCCGGATGCTCGCGCAACATAGTAAGGAAGGATTCTTTGGGTAAGCGGAGTATGGTGGAGTCTTCACTGGCTATGGCAGAAGCGGCATAGGGTTCATGATCGAATAAGGGCAATTCTCCAAAACATTCACCCGGATGAAGTACTTGTTGTATGAATTCCTTTCCACTTTCACTCCAGTTCAGCCAGCTCACTTTGCCTTCACTAAGCTGATAGTAATAATAACACTGTGCTCCTTCCGAGAAAATAGTTTCACCTTTTTCAAAGGTTTTATAAGAAGCACCATAGGAAAGCAGCAGCGTAGGGTTTACCATCAGGGTCAAAAGTATAGCACCTGATTCAATAGTAGAATGATACGCTTCGCATAGCGTATGATATTAATCATAGCATCAGGTTCTTTTTTTCATATATCGATGGAGAAGCCCGTGAATAAAGGGTTTGAGCGGTTTTATGGTAAGCATTTTATATATAAAATTCTACCTGAATAGCTATTATGATTCGGGTCATAAAGCCAGGTAGTAAGGCTTCATAGGTTTGTGTTTCAAAAGTAAAACAGTATGAAGAAGACATTTTTTATCAGCGTATTCAGTGCTCTTATCGTTGGATTGACAGCTTGTGGAGGCGGCGATAAAACGGCTGAAACGAATGCGACCCCGGAAGCTTCAAAAACAGAAGCGACTACCGAAAACGGAAATCCATCCTATGATCCGAATCGGGGAGAAGGAAAATTTACAACTGTAGATGTTGGAACTGCATTGGATGCCGCGAAAGCAGATGCCGGACAAAAGGTAGTTGATGTGAAGTGTTCATCCTGCCACAAGTTAACGAACGAAAAACTGGTTGGTCCGGGATGGGCTGGTGTCACCAAACGTCGCACCCCGGTGTGGATTATGAATTTCATTACCAATACCGATGCGATGATCGATAAGGATCCTGCAGCACAGGCTCAATTGGAAATTTGTATGGTACGTATGCCTAACCAGAGTTTGAGTGATGAAGACGCACGGAATATTTTGGAATTCATGCGTAAAAATGATGGTGTTCAATAAAATTTCAGATACGAAAAATAAATAAAATGAAAAAGACTTCAGTTCAGATCCTGTCACTGGCTGCTTTATGGGCCCTGACCGGACTGGTTTCCTGCAAACCAAAAAATGCAGGAAATGCCGTTAGCGGCGATGCTGCCGAAAAGGCCTATGTGGCTCCCGGTAAGTACGATGAATTTTACAATTTTGTGAGTGGCGGTTTCAGCGGACAAATGAGTGTGTATGG
>CAYWKR010000223.1:0-4352 GCA_964458785.1 uncultured Bifidobacterium sp.
TTATGAATCAGATTATGCAGAACAGTTTCAATTAAACCCGCATCTAATTTAAAAAAAGGTAGGGATTCATTGGCTTTAAAAAGCAGATGGTGTTGATGGTTTTCCTGTGAGAATTTTTGAATGACTGAATACATCAATTCATTCACATCGCACCAATCGGTTTTTACTTTCAGCATACCTGTTTCCAGTCGGCTCATGTTTAATAGGTTCTCCACATTTCGGTTCAATCGGATGCTGGCCGTATCAATTTCAGCTAACAATTCGTTTTTGCTTTCGCTGGAAAGATTTTTTCGATTCTCGCGAAGTGTATCTACAGCACCCATGATGGTTGAGAGCGGGGTACGCATTTCGTGACTCAACGAATGGAGCAAGGAATTGTACAATTTAATGGCGTTTTCCTTTTCCTCTTTGTCCCTGGCACGCTTTTCCGATTCCCTGATTTTAAAGGTCAGAACCGCATGCACAAGGGCTATGACAAAATACATCAGAAACATCAACAGGTCCTCGGCGCTGTGAATATGAAATGTAAACAGTGGGGGTATAAAAAAATAATTCCAGATTAAAGCACTCAGAACCGCGGCAACCAGTACAGGCAATATATCAAACACCATAGCCAGTACCGAAACCGTCATCAGCAACAGGAGAGCAACTACCATATATCCGATGAGCTGTGAAAAGAAAAAACAAAAACCGGCAACTAAAACAACGGCCGCCACACTAACAGCATGTTGTTTTGCCTTGTTGTATGTTCCGGTACTGAAAAAAATCAAGCGGCTGTTTTCGTTTTACCCTACGAAGGTAGATGCATTGGTATAAAGATTTTGTAAAGAAGCCGCTACACTATCGGTGTTCAACATTCAGAAAGAGGAAACGGAATTATTCAAAATCCTGATCCCGTGTGGTGCAGCAAACGCTTAATAGCCCGCGTTTTTTTTTGAAAGAACAAGGGGTTGAAGAAAATAGCCGGTTTACCATAAATAAACAGGCGGGTCCCCTAACGCTGTTATTCTTTTATACGAAAACAGGCAGGGGGCAAAAGATCACCCTGCTGTAAATATAACTTATACTTTAACCGAACACTGATGAATGGCATCGGCCATTTCCTGAATTAACGCAGGATCTTTTTCAATCGCATTTCCTACCACAATAACATCGGCGCCAGCCATACCACAACGATACGCCTGTTCGGCTTCGCGAATACCACCTCCAACAATCAGCGGAATACCGGTACCCGTCGATACCTTTTGAATCATTGTTTCACTGATGCTTTTGCGCGCGCCCGATCCGGCATCCATATACAAAACCTGTTTGCCCTGCATTTCACCGGCCATGGCTGTACATATTGCAATATCGTCTTTATCGTGAGGTAAAGGAGCACTGCCACTCATGTACGAAACCGTAGTGGCCACACCCCCATCTACTACCATATAACCGGTAGAAATAATTTCGAGACCGCTGGCACGAACCATAGGAGCCGAAACCACATGGGCACCGATCAGTAATTCCGGGTTGCGGCCAGAGATTAAACTCAGATACAATAATCCATCGGCATAACTACTCAATTGCGAAGGGCTGCCAGGAAACAGCAGTACGGGATTGGGGTATACCGATTTAACCTGTTGAATACAGGCGTCGAGGTGACTGCTCATCATCAGACTTCCGCCCATAAAAATATAATCGACACCGGCATCATTGCATAAGTGTGCCAATTGGCTCACCTGTTGCATATCCACCTTGTCGGGATCAATGAGAACGGCAAAGGCTTTTCTTTTTTGCGTCCGTAATTCCACCAGCGATGTCAGTATTGTGCCCCTTTGCATACCAGAGGCCAAAGATATTCTTTTTTTATACCAATTGGCTGTTCCCGCTGTGCTTATCCCGCTCCCCAGGTAGTGCGGTCGAGACTGCGGTATTGTATGGCTTCGGCCAGATGAGCGGTTTCAATATGTTCGGCTTCCGACAAATCGGCAATCGTTCGGGCTACTTTTAAAATACGATCATAGGCGCGGGCCGAAAGTTGTAATCGCTGCATGGCATTTTTTATTAAGGCCGAAGAAGAAGAGTCCAGAATACAAATTTCCTGTAACATACGGGCACTCATTTGTGCATTGGAATAAATACCCGGGTATGGGCTATACCGTGTGGCCTGAATTTCGCGGGCTCGTATCACCCGGGTGCGGTAGTCGGCACTGCATTCAGTATGGCGAGTAGTGCCGGCCGATAATTCCTGAAACGATACCGGTGTTACTTCTATATGTAAATCGATGCGATCGAGCAGGGGTCCGGATATTTTATTCAGGTATTTCTGAACCACCCCGGGTGCACAAACACATTCCTTTTCGGGATGATTAAAAAAACCGCAGGGACAAGGATTCATGGAAGCAATCAGCATGAAACTCGCCGGGAAATCGATCGACATTTTTGCCCGCGATATACTCACCTTTCGTTCTTCCATGGGTTGACGCATTACTTCCAGTACGGTACGTTTGAACTCCGGAAGTTCATCGAGAAAAAGCACCCCATTATGTGCTAATGAAATTTCGCCGGGTTGCGGATGTCCGCCGCCGCCTACCAGGGCCACATCGCTAATGGTATGGTGGGGTGCCCGAAAGGGTCGTCGTGAAATTAATGTGGTATGCTCTGGTAATTTGCCGGCCACCGAATGAATTTTTGTGGTTTCGAGGGCCTCTTCCATTCGTAATGGAGGCAGAATACCGGGCAGTCGGCGGGCCAGCATGGTTTTACCGGCTCCGGGCGGACCGATAAGAATTACATTATGACCCCCTGCCGCTGCAATTTCAAGCGCCCGTTTAATATTTTCCTGTCCCTTTACATCGGAAAAATCCGGTTCATGGGCTACATCGGGTTCGGGTTCCAGCAAACGGCCGGATGCCTGTTCGGGTTGCAAGGGGATTTCGCCGCGAAGAAAGGCCGTTAACTCGTTCAGGTGCGAAATACCGTATACACATAGTCCCTGTACCATGGCTGCTTCGGCTGCATTTTGCCGGGGTAAGAAAAGAGCTTCAAACCCTTCCTTCTGGGCCTGCAATGCTATGGGAAGCGCCCCCCGGATAGGGAGTATACTTCCATCGAGCGATAGTTCGCCCATAATCATATAGCGATGAAGATTTTCGGAAGGTACCTGAGCACTGGCGGCGAGAATTCCAATAGCAATAGTTAAATCGAAGGCAGAACCCGACTTGCGGATATCGGCCGGCGACAGATTCACCACCACTTTAATTCGGGGAAAACGGTACTGGTTGTTCTTGATGGCGCTTTCTACGCGATGCTGACTTTCCTTCACGGCATTGTCGGGTAAGCCGACTAAATAAAATTTCATTCCTTCCAGCACATCCACTTCGGTGGTAATAGTAATGGCATCGACACCATATACCGCACTGGCAAATAGTTTAACTAACATAATAAGTTGATTGGTTGCTGTAAAAGTACATTCATTCCCTGATGCACCCCATATAAAAAAGGAAAAGAGCCTACCCGCGGATAAACTCTTTAATCCCCCCTGAGTACGTCAGGGTATATAGAAAAAGTGAAACAACCTTTAATTGACCGACGACGTGCGATTGGCAAAATCCATCACGCCGAGGTATGGAATATTGGCAGCCACTACAAAACTGAATCCTCCGAAGAATGGCAAATCGAATAAGGTGTAAACAGGTTGCATAGGCCAGAGTTTCGCTGATTTGGCATTGTTATCGATGAAGGCAGGTAACACCGGAGCCGGAGTGCCGGTGAATTTATTCCATGCTGCTCCCGCATACCATGGATTCTGATACAGGGTACCCTGAATGGCACGCAGGTGACTGGAATGTTTGTCGAGAACCGATTGGAATGCCGCACTGTATGCACCATGTTCCTGATAATAATCGGATTCATGAAGACGAAGGGCTTCTGTTCGCAAAACCTGATCGTCCTGTATATGTGCTGCTACATGTTGCAGGTTGGATTGGGAATTACAAAAAGTTTCGGCGGCACTGGCATCATCAAATAAATAATAAGCTACTTCATGCTCCTGATCCGGAATAGCCAGCAGTACACTTTCGTTTTGCATAAAGGATTTTAATTCCTGAATAGTCCGGTATTCTTTTCCCTGATATATACAGGATACGGTTTCGGTACCGGTGGAAGGGAGATTATTGGTAACCGGTTGGGTTTTTTGACAGGCGATAAGCCCAACTCCCAGCAGAACTAAAATCCAACGGAGAGCTATTATTTTGTTTTTCATAACGTACATTTTTTATTTCTGATGTAAATGTAGAATGGCCGGTGGGGCCTGCCGGGTGCCGTTGTATATATGAACCGTATGAGTGTATAAAGGGGGGTATCCGGTGTAT
>CAYWKR010000224.1:0-4335 GCA_964458785.1 uncultured Bifidobacterium sp.
TGAACTGGCCTTAACCAAAGCCGGACTGGAGATAACGCAGGCAAATTATGAGGATGCCATAGCCAGTCTGGAAAAAGGACTGGAACGAAAAATGAATTCATTGCAACGGGCAAGAACCGAATTTGTATTGGCACAATTATTAGCCGAAGCCGGTGAATATGAAAAATCCAGTGATCATTTCCGGAAATCCGTCAGTGGAAAAGCCAATCCGGAAATGGATTTTTATACCAAATTGTTTATTGCCGAAAATGCAGCAAAAGGAGGAGGTGACAAAGCGTATGCTTTACGTTTATTGACTAAAGTAATAGCCGATTCGAAGTATGAAAAGTTTCGTAGCCAGGCCTATCTTGTAATGGCTTCCATTTATGAAAACAGCGAAAACGAAAAGGCATTGGAAGCCCTGGAGAAAAGTGTAGCCTTAGCCGATCCAAAAACGCCGGTACAAAAAGCCCGAGCTTTTGCTTTGATGGGAAAAATTCTGTACAAGGATGCCCGTTATGAAGAAGCGAAGATGGCATACGACAGTGCTTCTGCTTACGGAACGAATCCGGCATTGGAAAACCTGAATGAAATCAATACCCGTAAAACGGTACTGAGTGATGTAGTAAAAAATCTCAGAATTATTCATCGTCAGGATAGCTTGCTGGCGCTCTCCTATAAACCGGAAAAGGAACAAAAAGCAGCAGCAAAAAAAGAAGCCGAACGGATGCGTAAAGAGGATGAAGAAAAAAAACAGGGGAATGCAGATGTGATTACGCTTACCCCATCCGGCAATGTAAAATCGAACTGGTATTTTTATAGTCAGGCCATGATGGAAAAAGGACTGACAGAGTTTAAACAAAAATGGGGAAACCGTAAACTGGAAGACAACTGGAGAAGACGGGCAGCTACATCCGGTATGGTCACTGAAAACAATGGCGAAGGGGAAGAGAAGGAAAAAGACCCTTTATTAATTAATGGTTCCCAATACGAAACGCTATTAGCCGAAATTCCAAAATCACCACAACAGAAAGATAAATGCCAGTCAGCAATAATGAATGCATATTATGATTTAGGACTGGTATACTTCGCACAACTCCATGATTACCTCCACTCTGTACAATGTTTCGATACCTTGCTGGAGCGATTCCCAAAAACTACATTGAAGAAACAAACGTATTATACTCAGTATCTGAATTATTCGGCTATGAAGGATACTGTGAATGCCGCCAGGTATAAAAAGCTGTTATCAGAAGAGTTTTCACAAAGCGAATTTTCCAAACTGGCAAATAATCCGAACTACTTACAGGAACTGAAAGCAGAATCTAATCTGATGAATAGCTGGTACGATACAACCTATCAATTTTATCGTGATGGCGATTACAATCAGGCGCTCCAACGGATAGCCTATGGACAGCAGCATTTTGCTGAAGAACCCATTCGTATCAAATTCGATTTACTAGAAGGTTTCTGTCTGGCCGGAACCCGGGATTTTGTTCAAAGCAAAAGCAGCCTGGAAAATTTTATCAAAAAATATCCGGGCACACCCGAGCAAAACAAAGCACAGGAATTATTGAATTTGCTGAAGTCAGCCCCAGGCGATTCAGTGAGTAAAAACACAGAAGGCAGTTATTCCAAAGAAATTACTTCAGCGAAAGGAAGCGGTGTGTATGTGTACGACAGTAAGGAAGAACATCTGGTGATGATATTCATAGCACCCATAGATGGAAAGACCCTGGCGTTGAAAAGTGCTATTAGTTCCTACAACGATGAAAAGCATAGCAGTGAAGAATTGTCAACAGGACAAAATTTATTTACCGTAAAGGAAGGCGTCATCACCATCAGCCGGTTTTCTGGCGCTGTTTATGCCCGTTCCTATCTGATGGATCTGGAAGATGAAAAATCGTTATGGAATGGTTTTGCGAAAGGCGAAGTGCAGACGTGTATGATTTCTACACCCAACTTCACTGAACTGCTTAAAACAAGAGATATTCTGGGTTATCTGGAATATTATCAAAAGAATTATCCGCAGTAATTACTCTCTGGCATGATCCCAGGCTTCGAATAATCGCTGGAGATAATGATTCTCTTCGTGGGTAATCACATCATCGGCTTTGGCTAAATGCAAAGCAAAACGAAGAAAATTGGTCCGCTCTTCCTCCGTGGAATCATCCTGAAAATCTTCCAGACATTTCTGAAAATGTGTTTCCCAGTCATCATGATCCAGATTACTGATTACTTCCATTTCACGATCCAGATTGACATGAAACGGAAATTCGTGTACTAGATATTCACGTATGATATGTTCTTCGTTGATATGAAAACGGTAATCAACTGCAGAAAGAATCATCAGTAAATGATACCCTGCAATGGTTTTGTTCATTCGGTTATTAGGCATAGTATTATAACTCGGTCGACAAAATAAGTTCGAGGTCGGTATACTTGATGTTAAATTTCTTTGAAAGCACCTTGCTGCTCAACTTGCCTTTATACATGTAGGTAGCTGCAAGAAGTCCGGGTTTGCTTTGTATCATCGATTCCGGTCCGGCCGTTTCGGCGCAGGATAAAATCAATGGCATCAGAATATTACTGATAGCAGTAGAAGCAGTTCGTGATACCCCTGAGGCCATATTGGGCACACAATAATGAATCACATCATGTTTCAGAAATACAGGATCTTCATGCGAAGTGAGTGAAGACGTTTCGAAGCAGCCGCCATTATCGATACTCACATCAATAATAACAGAACCGGGGCGCATTTGTTCAACCATTTGTTCGCTGACCACTACCGGAACTATTCCCTTCCGGGGTTTGAGGGCACCAATGGCTACGTCGGCTTCACGTAAGGCCTGCGCCAGTAATACCGGATCAATCACCGAGGTGTACATGGTTTGTCCAACGGTACGCTGCAAGCGGAGTAAGCGGTAAATTGAATTATCGAATACTTTTACCTGCGCCCCACATCCTATAGCTGTTCGGGCTGCAAATTCCCCAACCATTCCGGCTCCGATAATCACCACATTGGCAGGAGGCACCCCGGCTATTCCCCCCATCAGAATACCTTTTCCCTGTTCATTATTATTCAGGTATTTAGCCGCCATCTGTATCGAATATACTCCGGCAATCTGGCTCATACTGCGTACAATGGGAAAATAGCCTGCATCATCTTTGATACTTCCCAACGCAATTCCAATGATTTTCTTTTCCAGGCATTTCTGCAACTGATCTTTACTCAGACTGGGAATATGGATAGGTGAAAAAACAATCTGGTTTGGTTTCAACAGGTCCAGTTCATCATGTCCGATGGGTGCCGTTTTAAGAATAATTCCGGCTTTGAATACTTCATCTTTTGAATGCACAATCATGGCTCCGGCTTCGGCATATTCCTGATCGCTGAATGAAGAGGCTTCACCGGCCTGATGCTCTATAACTACCTGATGGCCGTTACTTACAATAACAGAAACTGCACTGGGTGTTAGTGCAATCCGGTTTTCCTGGAACGATGTTTCTTTTGGAATCCCAATAAAAACAGCATTTTGTCGTGGCGCATATTCAAGTGTTTCTTCCAGCGGATTATACGAATACGATACATTAATTACCGGTTTGGATCTTCCTTCCATGAACTGTGTTTCAGGTAAAGGTAGAAAATTATATGACGATTGAAAGCGTATCGAATGCCAGTTGTATTCCGTCCGGAAGGTCGCGGCTTACTTCCTGATGCAACCCGAGTTGATGACTGATATGGGTGAGGAAGGTGTTGGGGATTCCACTTTTTTGCGCCTGTTCTATGGCTTCATCGAGGGTAAAATGTGAAATATGCTTTTCCTTACGGAGCGCATTCAGGGTGAGATAACGGCTTCCTTTTATTTTTTCAAATTCGGTTTCATGGATAGCATTGGCATCTGTGATATAGGTAAAATCGTGTATACGAAAACCCAATACCGGCATCTGATAATGCATCACGCCCACTGCCTGAAAAGGAATATCTCCTATCCGGAAACTGCTGTTCTGGTCTATGGTATGCAATTCAATTTGTGGCACTCCGGGATAGCTTGCATTTTCGAAGATATAGGCAAATTCGCGTCGGATCACTTCCTGTGTTTCTATACTGGCATATACCGGAATGGCCTGTTGCTGTAAGTAATTAAAGGCTCTGATATCGTCGAGACCAGCCAGATGATCCTTATGGGAATGGGTCAAAACCAGGGCATCCAGTTTTCGAACACCGGCCCGCAATAATTGTTGCCTGAAATCAGGTCCGCTGTCAATGACAACGGTATGTTTCTCCGTTTCTATCAACAAGGATGACCGAAGTCTTTTGTCCTTTGGATCTTCAGAACCACATACCCTGCAATT